>DAOUZW010000103.1 GCA_030671315.1 Candidatus Bathyarchaeota archaeon | reverse complement strand
GGGCACCGTCTTGTTCATGGAGGTCCAAAACATACTACTCCTGAACATGTGACACCAGAGCTTATTGTAACTCTACAAACTCTGATACCGCTTGCTCCTCTTCATCTACCATCTGGAATTCTATGTATCGAAGAGATTGTCTCACAATTTCCAGAAATTCCACAGGTAGCCTGTTTTGATACAGCTTTCCATCATCGCATGCCAGAAGTAGCGCAACGACTTCCTCTACCGAGACACTTTTGGGATGAAGGATTGAGACGCTATGGCTTTCATGGACTCTCTTATGAATATGTAATTCATTCACTAGGTCAGAATGCAAAGGGACGCATAATCATTGCTCATTTAGGCAATGGTGCAAGTTTAGCAGCAGTAAAAGATGGTGTTCCCATGGATACTACTATGGGGCTAACCCCAACAGGCGGTGTGATGATGGGAACACGTAGCGGCGACTTGGATCCTGGTATCCTAATCTATTTGATGCGCCAGAAAGGTTATGATCCTAATGAACTAGATCGTCTTCTAAATTATGAATCTGGAATCTTGGGAGTATCTGGTCTAAGTTCTGATGTGAAAACACTAATACAAAAATCAAGCGATGAACCTAATGCAGCCCAAGCAATAGATATGTTCTGTTATTATGTGCGCAAACATATTGGTGCGCTTGTCACGGTTTTGGGAGGGATTGACTTACTGATTTTTACAGGTGGTATTGGTGAGAAATCATCATTAATCCGTTCGAAAATCTGTGAACGCCTTAAACATCTTGGAATACAACTTGATGAGGATCTAAATAATGCAAACGCTGATGTTATCACTCTTCCTGAGAGCATATGTGCTGTGCGTATAATCCAGACTATGGAGGACCTCATGATTGCTCGTCAAACGTATGATATAATTTTCTCAGATTAAGCATGTTACAAAAAATCGCTTGAATGAGCTTTAGAAGAAATTTGTTTATATCATAAAGAAATTTAGAATATAGCGCGTGTTATGAGAAAATTGAATGATAAAGCTGAATGGCAATATTTAGGAATAAACGGGTTAATGATGATTCTCTTACTTTTAACAGCTTCAGGATTTGCTATGACAGTTCATGCGCAGTCTGGAGATGTGACAACTATTGCTGAGTTCTTAAGTAGGGGTACAGGAATTTCAAAATATGTTCAAGGAGAATCTTGGGTAGCTCAAACCTTTACTCCACAAGAAAATCAGACATCATATTGGGTTACACATGTTAAAATCCGCATGCTTGCAGAAGACGCTGAAGGTACAGTCATAGTTGCAATAAGAGACGGTGAAGGAGACACAATAGGTGATACAGACCTAACTTACGGCACTATTTCAGCTTCACAATTGACGACTCAGCAATGGTATTTGATACAGATGGTTAATCCTTACGAGTTGGAAACTGGTAAACAATATGCTATAGTAATTCGAGCGCCAGATGTAACCAACTATGTCTATCCATTATTTGAGTTGAATTACAATAAGCAGTATACGCAGGGCGCCATGTATTACTCACATTTTAACGGTTCATTATGGTTGACAACACAGTTTGACCTTCCATTCCAAGTATTGCAGGATAATATGGTTATACCTGAGTTTCCAGCTGGTGGAATGATGGCGTTAATCTTAGCTTTGGGTTTTACAATGGTGATAATTATTAGAAGGCATAGACTTGAGTTGCACTATGAGTGAACAATGGAAAAAGGAATATTGCTTCGATTGTCACACACTATCTGGAGATATTTCAATCATTCTTCGAGACTTGGAAAAATAAATTATCAAACTATAGAGGTTGAGAAGATGAATCCTCTCAGAGAACTTCAAAAATATGGGCAATCATTTTGGCTTGATTACATCCGGCGTAGTCTCATCACAAGTGGTGAATTACACCGGCTTGTTGAAGAAGATGGATTAAGAGGAGTAACAAGCAATCCAACAATATTCCAGAAAGCAATTGCAGGAAGCTCAGATTATGATAAAACAATCACTGAGATTCTAAAAACGGATCCGCATGTTGACGGTCAAGATCTCTTTGAGAGACTTGCAATAGAAGATATACAGATGGCTACTGATATTTTGCAGCCCGTTTATAATGAAACGGGTGGTGCTGACGGTTTTGTTAGCTTAGAACTTTCACCGGATCTCGCCCATAATACATCTAAGACAATCGAAGAGGCACATCGTCTATGGAAGAAAGTAAATAGACCTAACTTAATGCTGAAAGTTCCAGCAACATCAGAAGGTATTCCTGTAATTGAGACCTTGATCGCTGAAGGAATAAACGTAAACATCACTCTGATGTTTTCTCTTTCTCATTATGAAGCTGTAGCCAACGCCTACATAAGAGGCATCGAGCGTTGCAAAGAACCTAATAAAGTATCATCTGTTGCATCTTTTTTTGTAAGTCGAATAG
Organism: Candidatus Bathyarchaeota archaeon; assembly: GCA_030671315.1. Lineage (GTDB taxonomy): Archaea > Thermoproteota > Bathyarchaeia > 40CM-2-53-6 > RBG-13-38-9 > RBG-13-38-9. The sequence goes on along the minus strand of DAOUZW010000103.1, from coordinate 2,635 downwards.
ACTCAATTGTTGACAAGAATTTAGAAAATATTGGAACTTCAGAGGCTTTAGCTCTTAAAGGAAAAATAGCAATCGCAAATGCAAAGACGACTTACAAAAGATTTCAAGAAATCTTTAGCGGTGAACGTTGGGAGAGGTTGGCAAAGCGTGGTGCACGTTTGCAGAGACCACTTTGGGCAAGTACAAGCACAAAGAATCCATCCTATTCTGACGTTCTCTATATTGAAGAATTGATTGGACCAGATACTGTCAATACAGTACCACCTGCCACAATGAATGCTTTCCGAGATCATGGATTGCCAGAATCTAGACTTGATAGTGGGTTCGAAGAGGCGGAAGCTCAACTCAATCAATTGAAAAAACTTGGAATTGATTTTAATGAAATGACAGAGAAATTACAATATGATGGTGTTAACGCATTCTCTAAGTCTTATAATGAATTATTGTCAACCTTAGAAAAGAAACGTCAAGCCATTATTCAAGGTCAGAAAGCTACTAGAACTTATACTCTCGGAGAATATCAAGAGAAAGTGAAAAATAGGTTAAAGATTTGGAGAGACATAGGTTTCAGCAGAAGACTTTGGTCTAAAGATCCAACTTTATGGTTCGAAAAACCTGTTCCTGAAATAACCGATCGGCTTGGCTGGCTCACTCTGCCAGAAATGATGCACGATCAAGTGGAAGACTTGTTTTCTTTCGCAGAGGAAATCAAATCAGAAGGAATAAGGAATGTGGTGCTTCTTGGAATGGGTGGATCAAGTCTAGCACCCGATGTTTTCCAAAATATCTTCGGGAATAAAAATGGATATCCTAAACTTATCGTTCTGGACAGCACTCATCCATCGACCATAAAGTCTGTAGAAGACAAAATTGATTTGAGTAAAACCCTATTCTTAGTATCAAGCAAGTCAGGCACAACAATCGAAACATTATCATTATTCAAGTATTTTTGGAAGAAAATCAAAGCAATCAATGAGAATAGCGGTCAACACTTCGTCGCAATAACAGATCATGGCACGCCTCTAATGAAACTTGCCGAGGAAAGAGGGTTCCGTCGTATCTTCACAGCACCATCAGATATAGGAGGAAGATACTCTGCCCTAACAGTTTTCGGCTTGGTTCCCGCCGCACTAATTGGACTGGATATCCGGCAAATCCTAGATCAAGCATGGATGATGTCCGAAAGCTGTGCATTCTGTATGTTACCCGATGAAACTCCAGGTCTCGAATTAGGAGCAACCTTAGGGGAGTTAACAGAAGCAGGACGAGATAAAGTAACATTCCTTACTTCCCCTTCGATAACACGTTTTCCAATATGGCTTGAACAACTTATCGCAGAGAGTACTGGAAAAGATGGGAAGGGTATAATTCCAGTAACAAATGAACCAGCTATTGAAACTGAGTTCTATGAAAAAGATCGCTTGTTTGCCTTTCTTTTCATAGAGAAAGACGATAATCAAGAATTAGAAAAGTTATACCAAGATATCAGTGATGCGGGCCATCCAACAGTCCGAATAAATATGACTGAAAAAATGAATCTAGGCCAGGAAATCTTTCGCTGGGAGAAGGCAATTGCAGCTGCTGGAGCAATCTTAGGCATACATCCGTTTAATCAACCCAATGTGGAACTAGCTAAACAACTTGCGAGACAAGAAATGGAAAAGTCCAAAGATAAAAAACAATCCAAAGAAGATATCGAAACACATTCGACTGGACACCCAGAGAAATTGCGTGAAACTTTCAAAAAATGGGTTGGACAAGCTCAAGTAGGAGATTATGTAACTATTCAAGCCTACTTGCAGTATGATCAAGAGATTATTGAAACATTACAAAAGATTCGTTTGGAACTCACAAAACGTTTCAAATTGGCGACAACCTCAGGCTTTGGTCCAAGATTCTTACATTCTACTGGGCAGCTGCACAAGGGTGGTCCCAACACATGTCTCATTCTTCAATTAATCGATGAACCAGCTGAACAATTAGAGATCCCAGAAACCGAATACACCTTCAACTCATTGATACAAGCTCAAGCTTTAGGAGACTATAACGCATTGAAGCAACTTAACCGACGAGTCCTAAGAATAAACCTGAAAAAGGATCCGATAATAGGACTCTTAAAAATTCTAAATTTGATATGATAATAAGATCTTAATAAAAATCTGGAATCATGATACTATTGCGTCCTGCAATTCTTCCAGAGCTTTGTCTACATCCTCACTTTTGAAAATGTACGATCCAGTGGCAAATATATTGGCGCCTGCGCCGCTTGCAAGTTTTACATTTTCTGGATCCATACAGCCATCAACTTCAATTGGAATATTTTCATCGATTTCTCTAACTTTTTTGATCTTATCGAGCGTATCTGAAAGAAACACTTCGCAATAATGACCGGGATCGGCGGTCATGACTAGAAATCCATCAATTTTCTTTATATATTCCAAAACGGTGTCAACTTGTGTTTCTGGTCTCATTGCCAAACTAACTTTAATTCCACGTTTTTTGACAAATTCTATAGTTTCCGACTCACCTGAATTTTAGTAATTAGTCCTCCTTTATTGGCTATATGAATCTATCCGTCTAGTTAGAGTGGATGTTTTGACAAACAAAGTGATACCATTTAGAATCAGCTTTTAGG
>DAOUZW010000152.1 GCA_030671315.1 Candidatus Bathyarchaeota archaeon | reverse complement strand
CTTTTAGATCCTTTCTTTCCTTTTCATGAATACGGTTCATCCAAAATACAACATTAAGATGTGAGAATCCTTCAATTCCTTTTAATCCATGTTCATATTCCGAACGAATTATTATCTCTGAATTATACCGTCTTTTTTTTAGCATGTTTTTCGAAAGTTTAGTTTTTACATGCCCGATGGGCTTTGCATTTATTTGATCCAAATTAATCCGACCGCGATCTAGAATTGCTTATTCCAGATAATATATATAGTAGCGTACATAATCTCAACTTTCAACTATTTACAATGTCAATTTTTTTAAAAATCGGAAAATCTCATTGTGGTGATTTGAGCTGGATAAAACCGAAAAGATCTGGATGAACGGAAAATTAGTTGATTGGGATGACGCCAAGATCCACGTTCTGACTCATGCATTTCATTATGGTACAGCAGTTTTTGAAGGAATAAGATGCTACAACACAACTAAAGGTCCAGCAATATTCAGACTTGACGGTCATGTGAAGCGCTTAGAAAACAGCGCCAAAATACATATGATGCATTTGCCCTTTAGTACCAGTGATATAGCGAATGCTATCAAAGAAACGGTCAGGACAAATAAGATCAAGGAATGCTATATCAGACCAATAGTGTTCTATGGATATGGGGAAATGGGTCTAAATCCTCGCAAAAATCCAGTGAATGTTGCTATAGCTGTTTGGCCTTGGGGAACGTATCTCGGAGAGGAAGGTCTCAAAAAAGGTGTTAGATGTAAAATTTCTTCTTGGATTCGTATTGACACACGTATACTTCCACCATTGGCAAAATCCAGTGCCAATTATCTAAATTCTGTTTTCGCCAAACTTGAGGCACTAGACTGTGGTTTTGATGAAGCCATCTTATTAAATATGGGAGGGTCAGTCGCAGAAGGGCCAGGTGAAAATATATTCATTGTGAAAGATGGTTGTTTAGTAACTCCACCTAGAAGCTCTGGAGCTCTATATGGATTAACAATGGATTCTATAATGACATTAGCAAAGGACCTTTCAATTACAGTTGTTGAGAATGAAATTCTTCGCGATGAATTATTTATGGCAGATGAAGCTTTCTTCACTGGAACTGCTGCGGAAGTCACTCCAATTAGAGAAGTGGATGGTCGTAAAATTGGCTCTGGTTCTATAGGTCCAATCACAAAGAAACTTCAAGACAAGTTCTTTGAAGTGGTAAAAGGGAAAGATCCAAAATACCAGAAGTGGCTTGACTTTGTTTAGCGAAGAGACTATTCTATATAAATTGCTGGACGGAGCGGTTTAGCCAGACTGGCTCGCGATTTTGGATCGTATCTAGAGTTATCATCCTCCTCATACACCTGTATTTCTGCACGCAATTCATTATGCAAAAATTCATAAGCATCTCTAAGGGCCCCCAATTCATCTATTATTTCTGTTTCTCTAAATCTTCTTTTAGCATCTGGACTAAACTGTAAGACCTCTTTTGAGACTGTTTGAATATGTTTCATTACCTTTTTCATATGTGGTTTTAATTTTTCCTCTTGAGCTAACTCCTTCATGAATTTTCTTGAATCAAATACATCATTTTCGGTTTGTTCAATTACTTTCTTTGTGACTTCCCACTTCCACTTGGTGGCAGTATATAGGAAAATTCGTTTCGGCTTCTTTTTTGTAGCTTTGATAATATTGCTTATATCTTCCAATGTTTGTTGAATCAAATCTTCAATGAGCTCTGCTTTGTTAGATTTTCTATATTCTTCAGTTTTAGGCCATGGTGACAATGTAATGAATCCTTGCTTTCCAAAGCGCTCCCAAAACTCTTCAGCTAGATGTGGTGCAAAAGGTGCTAGAAGTCGAATCCAAGACTCAAAAAGCCATATTATGGTATCTCTATTCAGTTTATTTGTTCTTCTTAGAACCCATCTAAAGTCATTATGAATTTCGTAAATTGCATTTTCGATTGCACTTCTAGTTTTAAGATTATTCATATCATCTGTAATTTTTTGGATTCGATCATGCATTCTGCTTGTTAGCCAATCCTCTATATGGCTCTTCTCAATATTTTCTCCATAGGTTGAGATTTTAGTGTAAAGAATCACTAGAGATTCAAGTCTTGTTCTTACATTTTTTAGGTTCTCCATTTTCCAATCTGGATCATCCATATCATCTGCACCTAAAAGTAGAGCACATCTAGTTATGTCAGCGCTATAGTCTTCCATCGCTTTTCTCAATGTTACTATGTTGCCTTTTGATTTCGACATTTTCTGGCCTTTCATCATTAGCATGCCGTTTACTCCTATCCCTTTTGGCCAGTGTTCTTCCGGGAATATTGCTGCGTGTTGAAAGAGAAAGAATGTTAAGTGATTTGGCAGTAGTTCTTTTGCTGATACTCTGAGGTCTACTGGATACCAATATAAGAATTCATCACGCATAGATTTCAAATGTCTTGTATCTATGGCAGTTTTTTTTGATAACTCATTTTCATTTCCGATTCCAAAATATATGTAATCAAATAATTCATCTGTCAATTGATTAGCTGTAATCTTGAGTTCACGTAAGGTCTTATTTATTGTATAGAAGGCCATGTATACTGTTGAGTCACTCAACGTTTCTACAATCCAATCTGGACTCCAAGGGAGAGGAGTGCCTAAGCCTGTCTTTCGTGCACATGGCCAGTCTCTATACCAGTCAATTACGTCTAAGAACCATTGTCTAGCTGACTCAGGATACACCTTAGCTTTTGATAAAAGTCGTTTGGTTTTTTCTTTCCATGCTTTATCTGAATATCGTAAAAACCATTGTCCTGTTATCGTCTTTACTCTGCATTGAGTTGTGCATCTGCATATGATGGGTTCGGGTAAGTCGTGCATTGAATCAGCGATCTTCAGTTTTTTTAAATCGTCAATTATTCTATCTTTTACTTCTCTTACTTTCATCCCATAGTATTGATTACAGTTCTCCTTCAGGACACCAGTATGAAATTCTTTTTTGTAAATGATCTTTGTGGCATCTTCACATTTAGGGTCGTTCTGATTCTTAACTCCAAGGTGATCCACAATTTCTATTGCAGGAAATTCACCTTGCCCTTCGACAGTTATAATGCTGATTGGTTTGATCTCTTCTATTTGTGATTTAGTTATACCAAATTTCTCAGCAAGGTTTAGGTCTGCTTGTAAGTCCTTTAGTGCTATCCAGTCGAATGGGGCATGTGCAGGAACGCTATAGACGCCACCACTACCGTTATCTGGGGAGACAAACCAGCCTGGAAGAATAAGGAGCGATCTTCTACCGAATGGGTCCTTGCATTTTTTCCCAATTAACGTTTTTCCCTTGAATGTATTGATAATTTCTATATCCCTATTTTGGTCGTTCAGTTTATCAGCTGCTTGTCGGCTAATTATCCAGTCTTCTTCATCTACTCTTGCTTTAACATAATCTGCATCAGGATTTATCCACAGGTTGGTGACTCCAAATATTGTTTCAGGTCGAAAAGTTGCCGCAACAAGGTAAGCATCA
>DAOUZW010000024.1 GCA_030671315.1 Candidatus Bathyarchaeota archaeon | reverse complement strand
TTACTTTCTCTTGGAATAATAATATCAATGATATCTGACTTCAAAATTTCTAGGAAACCCTAAAATTAATTAGTTAACGAAGATTCTACGGTTTAAGAGCTGTAAGTAAGTTTGGTCTCAAAAGTTTATTTTTCTCATATGCGTGCAAAAAAATCTAATCAAAATTTTTCTACCAAAATAAAAGATCTTTTTGATGCAGCTGGTATTCAAAAAATTTTTACTGAAGGCGACTTGGTAGCCCTGAAAATTCATTTTGGTACTGGTGGAAATCAGAGACATTTAGAACCTCAACATATCAGATCGATTGTAGATAAGGTAAAAGAAAGAGGTGGTCAACCATTTGTAACAGACACTACTGGGATCGGTCTATCGGCACCAAGAGGAACAGCAGTAGGGTGTCTCAGAAATGCCACTCTACATGGATTTACTCAAGAGGTATTGGGAGCTCCAGTTATTGTAGCTGATGGTCTGAAAGGTCTTACAGGATGTAAAATCAAAGTTAATGGAGTTAGAATGAAAGAGATAGAGATAGCTCAGGCAATAGCTGAATCTGATGCTATGATTTCAATAGCTCATGTTAAAGGTCATCCTCGTACTGGATTTGGGGCTTCTTTAAAAAATGTTGGAATCGGATGTATTTCTAAAGTCAGTAAAGCACCTCTTCACATGTCTAAGAAACCTAAGATAGATTCTGAAAAATGTACCAATTGTGGTTTATGCATACCATTTTGTCCTGTTGAAGCTATCCAACTTCATGGCAAGAAACCGAAGATTTCTTCTAAAAAATGTATTGTAGGTTGTGGATGTTGGGATATATGTCCAGAAAACGCCATTACAAAATGGGGAGGTCTTCATCACAGAAATAAAGAATTAATAATTCGTAATGTCGATGCAGCTGCTGGTGTTCTGAAATATTTTGGGAAGAAGAAAGTAGCTTATTTCAATTTTGCTTACGATATAACTCCTCATTGTGATTGCGCTGATTATGGTGACGTACCTATGGTTCCTGATATTGGACTATTCGTGTCAAATGATCCTGTAGCAATTGATAAAGCATCAACAGATGCAATCAATAATTCCCTTGGAATAAAAGGAACTGCAACCGAAGAAATAGATGCTATGAAAATTGGTGAAGATAAAATTGGTAAATTAGCGGATTGGGATGCTTTTCAAATATTCAAAAATATAGATGGAACAAGAGAATGGAAATTGCAATTTGAAATAGCTGAGAAATTAGGTTTGGGAACTCAAAAGTATAAACTAATTACTGTTGACTGAGAACTGGAGTTAAGATTTAAAGGAGAAAGATTATGTCAAAAAATCCAATTGATGATTTTAAAGTATTAAAATCAGATCTAAAATTTATCGGTAAGGACTTACAGCGTCCAGAATGCATACTGGCCGAAAGAGATGGTACACTATGGGCAGCAGATGCAAGAGGTGGAGTTGTAAAAATTCTCCATGACGGCAAACAGGAGATCATTACTCAAAGTCATGATGATAGATTTTCTCAAGCAAGCAATTTAGAATCAAGGTTCACGCAAGGAACTCTTCCTAACGGTTTAGCATTTGCAGAAAATGGTGATTTTCTCATCGCTAACTTTGGTAAAGATCTTCTAGAGGTAATGACGAGAGATGGAAAAACTAAGACTCTTCATGATAATATTGATGGCGAAGAGATTGGTAAGGTGAACTTTGTACTACGAGACTCAAAGAATCGTATTTGGTTAACAATATCTACTAAGGTGAAGAATTGGGTAGAAGCATTCAATCCGAATACTTCGGATGGTTATATAGCAGTAGTAGATCAAGATGGAATTCGAGTTGCTGCAGAAGGTTTCAAATTCACAAACGAAATAAGGTTTGATGCCAAAGAAGAATACCTTTACATTGTCGAAACTAATGGCCGAAGAATTAGTAGAATGCGAAGCCATCCTGATGGAACTTTATCGGATAGAGAAATCTTTGGGCCATCAGATCTAGGGGGTTTCCCTGATGGCATCGCTTTTGATAGTTATGGCAACTTATGGGGGACTCTTATCTACGCAGAAAAAATCTTTGCTTTAACATCTGAAGGAGAACTTCGAATAATTTTAGACGATGGAAATCCTGAGGCAATTGACAAGCTAGATAGACATTTCTTCACAGGAAAAGTTCAAATTGATGATATGATTGCCTGCGAAAGTTCTGTAGCTCCATGGATGGCAAGTATCACATTTGGTGGACAGGATCTAAAAACTGTCTATGTAGGGACATTAAAGGGCACAACAATACCATATTTCACTTCACCTGTTGCAGGTCTACCTATGGTACACTGGTAATGAATTGAATCCACAATAAATTTTACTTTAGAATCTGTTATTAGCAAAAATATTCTGAAGTTATTGCATAAATAAAATTTTGAAAGCTCACATTAAAAATGCTAAGTCAATTTATATTTCTTTCTTTTGTTTCTTTGTGATGGTTTTAATAACAAGGTTGAATATCTCTTCATTCACATTATCAATTGACTTATTTGCATCTAGGTAGGTTAACTCTTTTTCTTTTACTAAGTCAAGGTAAATTTTACGAACTTTTTTTTCTAAATCAAGTTTTTCCATTAAACTCTTAGTTCTTCGGATTCTATCTAATGCTATTTCTGCAGGTACATCAAGATATATTGCTAGATCTGGCTTTATTACAAAATTGTTAACATTTCTTATCCATTTAATATCAACGCCTTGGGCACCTTGATATGCTATCGAAGCATAATGATAACGATCTGAAATAACAATAGAATTTTTGCGAAGCATAGGTAAGATATCATATTTTATATGGTGAAAACGATCTGCAGCAAATAGAAGAGTCTCTATTTCTGGTGAAATCTTTCTTCTACTTAGGAATTCATCTCTTAGTAGTCTTCCAATAAGTCCTTTACTCGGTTCAGCTGTATTCTTGCATACAAATCCTTTCTTACGAAGTTGAAAACAGAGATTTCGTGAGTGAAGTGTCTTACCCGAACCGTCTATACCCTCAATGACTATGAAAACACCGTCTCTGGGCTCCAACTTATTACCTCAGTTCATATTACTAAAGCTTCATGAAGTTCTTATGTTGAATGGTTAACAGGTATCATAATTACCGATTGATACTAGTATTTGGCGAATAAAATTGGGACGTTCTGAAAAATACTGGGGTTTCATTAAGGACCCACTTTATGGTTATATCAGAATAACAAAGTCAGAGCAACGAATCATCGATACTCAGCCTTTTCAGAGGCTTAGGAGAATAAAACAACTTGCAGGTGCTCAGTACGTTTATCCAGCTGCAAACCATACACGCTTTGAACACTCACTAGGAACAATGCATCTGGCAGGGGAGATCGCTACCAATCTGACCGAGGTCTCCGACAGAATCGATATAAACAAAGTCAGAATCGCTGCATTACTTCATGACGTGGGACATGGACCCTTATCTCATTTATTCGAGCCAATCTTATCAAAATTCATTGATAAGAATCATGAAGATATGTCAATTCAGATCATAAGAGAATCCGAGATAAATGATACCTTAAAAAAATCTGATTTTGATCCAAAAGAAATTTCTTTACTTGCAGTTGGTCGTCTTTCAGATAAAAAGAGACCTTTCATTGATCAAATTATTAGAAGTTCTGTTGATGCAGACAAAATGGATTTTCTCTTAAGAGATTCCTACCATACAGGAGCTGGCTATGGTACAATCGATATGTTCCGACTAATTTATACGATGGATATACTCGACACAAATTTAGCTGTTGACGCTACTGCAATATCTACATTGGAGACATTCCTTCTTGCTAGACTTGAATCATTTAGAACGATATATTTCCATAGAACGACGAGAGCAGCCCAGATAATGGTTATTAGAGCTTTAGAAAACGCAATGGATGAACTCAATTTATTTGGTTCTGATTTCTTAACAAAATATCTTCTACTAGATGATTGCACTCTTTGGCAGATGTTGAAAAACTCAAAGAGTAAAGGCATCATAAATGATCTTGATAAAAGAAAATTGATTAAATGCGCATATGAGAAAACATTTTTCGTAAAAGACCAGCTTGTCACTAATATATTTAGCAACGAATCAGTAAGAAAACGGATTGAAGGAGAGATAGCTGAAAAAGCAAAAGTTTCACACGAAGAAGTTACAATAGATGTACCATCCCTTCCATCAGTTCCATACCATTACGCAATAGATATCGAACCGATGAGTATACCAATCTTTCATAAAATGAAAACAGGAGAAAAAATTCCACAAAAACTCGAAGAATTATCAAGAATTGTTGGATCGCTAAGAGTCTTCCTGAACATAATACGAATTTACACAAAAGAAGAATTTAGAGAAAAAGTTAGAAAAGCTTCAGAAGATGTTCTTGGTGATGCTCCACTATCAAATACTGTTTCTTCCTGATCTTCATTATTAATTGCGTATTCTGTCCTCTAATATACTAAGATATATTCGAAAAGCCTCTGTTTCTGGTAAGCTTGAATGAAATGAAACTAGACTCATCTTGTTATATTTTGCTGCTAATCTCTCAGAAAGAGATCTGGAAGCTATGAGATATTTTCCACCAAGGAGAACAGATGATTTTCCCACTCTCTCCTCTCCAGTGAAGGGCATGGAAAAAGCTAAAGTTCCAAGTTTCATTTCGCCCTCATAGAAGAAAGCCATCACTGCGTTATCCAAAGGCAAAAGTTTGATATTAAAAGTAACTCCGTTATGCTCACGCGACCCCTCAAGAAAACTCAATCTTACCTACCTAACATAGACGCTTTAATCTATTTACTCGGTCTTGATTTAAGGGATATGATATTTTCTAGATTGGAGTAAAATAAATTGAAGATTGTAATTCTTTCAGATATCCATTCTAATCTTGAAGCTCTAGAAGCTGTTATTTCAAATCTAGATAGTTATGATGAAATTTTCTGTTTAGGGGATCTTGTTGGTTATGGTGCACAACCTAACGAGGTTATCAATCGAATACGATTTCTGAAACCTAGATTATTAATAACTGGAAATCATGATTTTGCAGTTGTGACTGGAGATACATCTAATTTTGCATCTCATGCAGCGTTGGCCGTCGAATGGACTAGACAAGAAATTAGTTCAGAAAATCTATCATACTTGAGAGATATGCAACCGTTTTCAAGTTTTACACAAAATGATATTTGCATTAAAGCTTATCATGGAAGTCCTAGAGAACCTTTGAATGAATATGTTTTTCCTGGAACAGCAGATTTCATTTTAAAGAGTATGATTGAAACTGCACAATGTAATATTCTATTATTGGGACATACGCATATACCAATTGATTTCAGATCAAATTCCCAATACATGTTTAATCCTGGGAGTGTAGGACAGCCAAGAGATAGCGATCCAAGAGCGAGTTATGGTATCTTAGAAATTGAAAAACAAAATATTAATTTCGTAATTAAAAAAATAAATTATGATATAGACTCTGCAGCCGCTAAAATATTAGAAAAGCCCGTCCCAAAATTTTTAGCAGATAGACTTCATTTAGGATATTGATTTTATTCAAATAAAAAAGTAGAATAAATTATTGATCTATTTTGTTTCCACAATAATCACAATATTTTGAATTCTTTTCTAAATTACGTCCACAATAGATACAAAAATTGAATTTAACAATATTTACGATTTTAGATATTCCAATTTTAATTTTACTAATTTTCATATTAAATTTTTTATCGCAATTTGAGTAAATTGGACATAGAAGACATTTCATTTCTGAGCATAATTTATCGCCAATTATACTGAGTGGGTCTTCTAAATTCCAAGGTTTGATTTTAAGAGATTTTACAACTTTATTCCAGACTATTCTAGTTAATGTGGATAGGGGATCTCTATCAAGATATCCTTCAAAGGAATCATCTTGAATCTTAATAACTCCGGAATAGATAGTGAAGAGAACAATATTCCTATCAACATATACTCCAAAGTCTCTTGATTTCTTAATCTTGAGTAATCTACTTGTAGACATTAGTTGAATATATCTAGAAATTATCCCGTCATCATTTATTTCTAAGAGTTTTTTTACTTTTTTTATTACTCTTGATAGTTCGAGAGGTGTTTCAGTTAATCTCCTTGGATCACCAGCATAACTGTATAGAAGAATTTTTGATAAGGTTCTCCAACGTTTCATGTGTTCATTTGGTTCAGTAACATTCAATTTTGTTAGGGTATCAAATAGTCCCGTGTCACTTCGTGTAAGTATTTGTTCTGCATCAAAGAACCAGGGAGTTTCTTCGTATATTTGTCTAGCTTTTCTCCAAATTGAATTAAAATTGATCGTATCATCCAAGGCAAAAACATAAGTTAAAAATAGCGAATGTATTTTGGAACCAGAAATAATTCCTTTAGGTAAGCTATAGTCTGGTGGTTCGTATTTCTCAAATAATCCTAATCTATTCTGGTATTGGTGATAGATACTTTCACCTAATTCTCTTGCTTTACTTTGATCAACTATCAGTGAATTTTTTTGGTCAGACATAAGACAATCAGAGGCTAGACTCTTCCAACTTTTCTTAATCTTAAGCTTTCTTTATATCTACTAAGATGGTTATAAGAAAAAGCATTTTTCTTTCGGGTAATATAGTTCAATAAGGTTTGTATTGAGAATTGCCAACGAAACTTGATCGTTTGGACATCAAGATTCTAAGAATTCTTCAAGAAGATGCTAGGAAATCCTATGTTAAGATTGCAGACCAACTTCAAGTCACTGAAGGTACAGTAAGATTTCGGATCAAGAAATTGTTAAAGGATGAAGTCATAACGCGGTTTCTAGCTTTAATTGATCCAAGAAAATTAGGTTTCCAAGTTACAGCAGTAGTAATGCTCAAGGTTGATGGATCGTTTATTGATGATGTTTTTAACAAGCTCATTAAACTTCATGAATCTCAGCATGTCTTTCAGAGTACAGGAGAATATGATATAGTATCTATTGTTCATACAGAGGATCTTCAACATCTTGGCAAATTGATTAATAAAATAAAATCTTTCAAAGGAGTTAAAAACGCAACTTTTTCTGTTATTACAAGATTCGTTAGAGTAGAACCTACACTGAAATTATGAAGTCGACTTACGAATATCGTAAATTATAAAATTATTTTTTATAATTTTCGTAACTTTTTATATCACATTTCATGTAACTTGGATTACTCGGTCGATTTTGATGCTCATCGAAATGAAAGTCGCCAATAAACAAGTTATTGTTGTAGGTGGCGGTGAAGTAGGTGAGCGTAAGGTTCAAGCTCTTCTAAGAGAAGGCGCAAAAGTGACTGTAGCAAGTAAAGATTTTACAGATTACTTGTCAAATCTTGGTAAATCAAATAAAATTAATTTAAAAAAAATTGAAAAAGAACCATTATCGCAGATTGTAGGAACACTTACTGATTTTGATATAATTATTGCAGCAACTGACGATGAAGAAATGAATATAGCACTATCCAAACAGGCACGGAGTTCTAAGATTCCTGTCTGTGTAGTTGATCACCCTGACATATGTGACTTCTATTTTCCCGCAACAACCGACTTTGGAAATTTGAAAATTGCCGTCTCAACTGGAGGAAAAAGCCCAGCAATGGCTAGTGTTCTTAGGAAAAGGCTTGAGAAATATGTAACTAAAGAAGATGTTCTCCAAGTCGAGTTACAGGATTATGCAAGAAAAATTCTCAGATTAAAAATTAACAGTAGTTCACAGCGAAAAAAAATATTGTATGAAATAATGGAAGATAATCAGGTTTCGACATTTATTAAAGAAGATAAATTGGAGGAAGCAAAGAAGATTGCAGAAGAGATCATTAACAAACATTGATCCAAATTTTGGGAGGTCAATAATAAGTCGGCAAGTCATTAAGAAAATTTCTATTTCTTTTACTTACGAAAGGGTTGAGGATAAGTAAATTGTCTTTTCCAAATGTTAGAATGCGAAGAATAAGAAAAACAAACCAACTAAGAGATTTGGTAAGAGAAACAAGACTTAGTGTAAAGGATTTTGTCTATCCGGTTTTCATTAAGGAAGGAATATCTAAGCCTGAACCTATTGAATCAATGCCAGGTCAATATAGACTACCAATCAGTAATTTGCAGAATGAAATAGACACATTGGTATCTCTCAATATTCCAGGAGTACTTATTTTTGGTATTCCTGGAAAAAAAGATGCCCTAGGTTCATCTGCCTATCATGATGATGGTGTTGTTCAACAAGCTATCAAAAATATCAAAGAAGCTAATGGAGATAAAATTACAGTATTTAGTGATATTTGTCTTTGCCAATATACAGATCATGGACACTGTGGTGTAGTTGAAGATGGAAAAATAATTAATGACAAAACTCTAGAGCTTATGACGAAGACTGCAGTAAGTCATGCAAAATCTGGAGCTGATATTGTGGCTCCTTCAGCTATGATGGATGGACAGGTTCAAGCAATAAGAGGAGGTCTGGATAAATTTGGTTATTCTGATGTTGCAATTATGGCGTACGCAGCAAAGCATGCATCATGTTTTTATGGGCCCTTCCGTGACGCGGCTTATTCTGCCCCATCATTTGGAGACAGGAGAAATTACCAGATGGATTACTCAAACCCAAATGAGGCTCTAAGAGAAGTTGAGCTTGATATAAAAGAAGGAGCCGATATTGTTATGGTAAAACCTGCACTGGCATATCTTGACTTAATTCATCGTGTAAAGACTACTTTCAGTATGCCTACGGCCGCCTATTGTGTTAGTGGAGAATATTCTATGATCAAAGCTGCTGGAAAAATGGGGTGGCTCAACGAAAAGGCCGCAACAATAGAAGTTCTAACGGCGATCAAACGTGCAGGAGCCGATATGATTCTAACATATTTTGCAAAGGAGGCTGCACAATGGTTTCAGAATTAGGATCACAACCACTCTTTGAGAAAGCATCAAAATTGATGCCGGGAGGAGTTAATAGCCCAGTAAGAATGTTCAAGCCTTACCCTTTCTTTACTCAGAAAGCCACAGGATCCAAACATTATGATGTCGATGGAAATAGCTACATCGATTACTGCATGGCATATGGGGCCATAATATTTGGACACAGCCACCCTCCAATAATAGAAGCGGTCAAGAAAAAGCTTGATTTGGGAACAGTCTATGGAACACCAACAGAAGCTGAGGTGCAACTAGCCGAACTCATAACAGATTCCTTTCCATGTGCTGAAATGGTAAGGCTAGTGAATAGTGGCGCAGAGGCTACAATGCATTCCATACGACTTGCTCGAGGATACACTGGAAGAAAAAAGATAATCAAATTCGATGGATGCTATCATGGTGCACATGATAGTGTACTTGTTAAAGCAGGATCCGGAGCTGCATCATTTGGTATCCCAACATCTCAAGGGATCCCTGAAGATACTACCAAGAACACATTGGTAGTTCCCTACAATAGTGTACCCCTACTTCAGGAGATGTTTGAAAAGGAAGGTGATGAGATAGCTGCTATAATAGTTGAACCTGTTATCGGAAACATGGGTGTCATACCACCATCGAAAGGTTATCTTAATGAGCTCAGACGAATAGCAGACCAGTATAATACACTACTGATTTTTGATGAAATAATAACAGGATTCAGACTCGCTATAGGTGGTGCCCAAGAATACTATCAAGTTATACCAGATCTTGTGACTCTTGGAAAAGTTCTAGGTGGAGGTTTTCCAATATCAGCTATTGCAGGCAAAAAAAAGATCATGGAACACTTCTCACCAATAGGTAAAGTCTATCAAGCAGGAACATTCAGTGGAAACGCTATATCCGTTGCTGCAGCTATTGAAACCATAAACGAGCTCAAACAGAAAAAATCTAATTTCTACAATAGTCTTGAGCAATTTGTTATAGAGCTGACCAATAGTCTAAGAGAGTGCATTAGTAAGAATGAAATGAATGTGCAGATCAATAATATTGCATCGATGTTTACAGTTTTCTTCACTGATACTGCTGTAATGAATTCTGATGGAGCACGATCGTGTGATAATACAAAGTTCATGAAGTTTCATTCAGAATTAATGAAAAGAGGAGTATTCTTTCCACCATCTCAATTTGAGTCATGTTTTGTTACAGCATCTCATAATAAAGAGGATCTTAGTAAAACAGTAGACGCTGCAGTTGCTGCATTGAAGGCTATTTGAGGTTAAACCAGCTGAGATTGATCGTTGGTACAAGAGGTAGTAAACTCTCCCTAATTCAGACCTCATATGTTGTCGAAGATCTCAAAAGACATAATCAAAAAATTGAGATTCAGAAGAAGATCATTCAGACTACCGGTGATAAATTAGAATCCGAGCCTTTAGAGAAAATTTCTGGAAAAGGCGTTTTTGAGAAGGAGATAGATGAAGCTGTAATCAATGGTGAAGTCGACTTTGCAATTCACAGTATGAAAGATGTCCCAGCAGAACAATCTAGTGAATTAACGATAGCTGCAGTTCCAAAACGTGCACCTGCAAATGATGTTTTTATTTCAAAGGAATACTCGAAACTTGCCAGTCTACCTAAAAATGCATCAGTCGGCACTAGTAGCCCAAGGAGAACAGCTGAACTACTTAGATTTAGACCAGATCTGAAGGTTCTGCCTATACGGGGTAATGTCGATACTAGAATAAGAAAAATGGAAGATGGTAAGTACGATTCAATTATTCTTGCAGAGGCAGGTGTAATGAGGATGGGCCTGCAAGATAGAATAGTTGAACGTTTATCAATTGAAGAATTTACTCCAGCTCC
>DAOUZW010000008.1 GCA_030671315.1 Candidatus Bathyarchaeota archaeon | reverse complement strand
CATAATAAGGGAATAATGAATGGTATAACAGCGGTTGTTTTGGCCACGGGTAACGATACAAGGGCCGTTGAAGCTGGAGCTCATGCCTACGCAGCAATTCAAGGATGCTATACGCCTCTTAGTACTTGGGAAAAAAATGATGCAGGTGATCTTGTTGGAACAATTGAGCTTCCTATGGCAGTTGGACTTATAGGTGGTGCGACAGCCACACATCCAATAGCAAAAATCTCAGTAAAAATTCTCGGTGTTAGAACCGCGATAGAACTTGCTCAAATCATAGCCTCTGTTGGACTTGCTCAAAATTTTGCAGCACTAAGAGCTTTAGCGACTGAAGGTATTCAAAGAGGTCATATGACACTGCATGCCAGAAATGTTGCTACTATGGCTGGAGCTGAAGGTGATCTGATAGACAAGGTAGCTGCTATCATGGTCAAGGAGAGAAAAGTTAGAATGGATCGTGCAAAAGAAATCGTTGAAGAGATTGGTCAAAAGTCTAATTAGCACTTGAGCCAAATATTCTTTTCAGACAAGTAATTATTTAATGTAAATACTTCCAGCAATGAAAGCTAGAAGACCAAAAAACATCCATATTAACACTCTTCTCTTGGTCTGTTCTGCATATTCCATGTCATATTTCCTTGTTAAAGAAACACTTGAGCTAACAAATCCAATGTCAGACACTAGGACAAATGGAATGTAGGCCATACTAACCATTCCAAGAATTGGTGGTACAAAACTAACTCCTACTGCAATAATGTACAACATCGCTGCAACAATAGATGCTTTCCTTGGCCCATGCATAACAGCAATTGTCATAATTTTTTTTAAGCGATCACCATCTAAATCCATTATGCCTTTAGTCACTTCTCTGCCTAGATTTGAGATGAAAGCCATTAATGAAAAAAGTACCAAGAGATACGTTACTCTAGCAACCGCAGCACCTCCAAAAATAAATGGTAGACCAATGCATATGCTAACTAAAATGTTTCCGAAGAATCCTGTTTTTTTTCCTCTTGTATTATAATATAACATAAGAATCAGTGCGAAAGATGCTACCACTAAACTATACATATTGATTAAAGCTGCAGCAATTATTCCTATGAGGCCCGAGATTATGCTAATTAGAATTGCTTCCTTTGGTGTTATACTTCCTGATGGTATTGGTCTTTTTGGGCAGTTAATTTTATCGATTTCAAGATCATAATAATCGTTCATCGACATCGTACTTGCCATTAGGAAAGCTGCAGAAAAAAAACCAAGGGCTGCATTCCTAAGGCTAGGCAACATGCCTAAGGCGATATATTGACCAGCTATTACGGCGAAGCCGATCATAAAACAATTTATTGGCCTAACTAGAGTAAAACTGGCCTCAAATTTTAAAAAATAAGAATTCATAGATTATCTTCCAACAATGATTCAATCTATTGCTGCCACAATCGGTTTAGTATTTGATCTTCTATAAGGATAAATAACAGCTACTATTTTGTGATACGCAAAGCATCTAATAATGAACTCAGAGACATCATAATAAATGAATTAATATCGCCAATCTATATGAACCCTTAAACTAGAACGAAAAGAAAGTTTTCGGGTCAGCAGATTATCTTCAAATGATTCCTCGAATATGAGATGAGAAAAATGGTTGGGAAGGTTGAGAGGTATCTACTGGATAAAATTGCGCGAAATGGTGCGATTCATCTCTCCTTGATTGATCCTCAGAATGTTACCCCTGAAAAAGCTTGTGAACTTGCAAATAAACTTCAAGAGATGGGATCTTCAGCAATTATGGTGGGAGGAAGTACAGTTGTATCCCAACGTGAACTTGATGAGATAATCAAATCGATAAAGAATAATGCCAGTATACCAATAATATTATTTCCAAATGGTATAGCTGGAATAAGCGAATATGCAGATGCTATCTTCTTCAGTTCTCTGATGAATTCTATCAATCCTTACTACATCACAGGAGCACAAGCATTAGGCGCCCCGTTAGTGAAACGTTATGATCTTGAGGTTTTACCGATGGGATATATTATAGTTGGTTCGAATACTGGCGCTGCAGGATTTGTCGGTCAAGCTCTACCTATACCTTCAGATAAACCCGAGCTTGGATCAATGTATGCTCTTGCTGCGGAGTATCTTGGAATGCGTTTCGTATACCTGGAAGCAGGTTCGGGGTCTAAAATGACCGTTTCTAAAGAGATGATTTCTCTCGTTAGAAACTCTGTTGGAATAAAAGTTATTGTAGGTGGTGGAATAAAAACTACGCAACAGGCTCGGGAAATTGTAAATGCTGGTGCCGATATCCTCATAACAGGTACTCTGATTGAAGAATCCTCTATCAAAAATACAGAAAAATTGGTCAAATATTTAGAAAAGATCTAAAATAACATCGAGGTACCTCAGTGTGGATCATCCCAGTGTTCATTTCATAGGTAGGATGCTACCATACTATCGATTTGTACGAATTCTGGCCTTTCCATCGATATCAATCCTTTTGTTTCAACTTATTGTTACTACTATCCTCGGTTGTTTGTTGGCTTTCTTTCTCGTTAATCCAGTCTTATCATCGGCTCTTCATGGTGTTTTTTTCGGTGTTTTTGTGTTTTTCGTACCCTTAGTATTGGTAGATATCATCGCTTCACGTTTTCTTCTGAAAGACGATCCTCCATTTTCCTTTAGAAGATTTCTCGCCCTTTCCCTTTTTTCTTGTACGACTTGGATTTTAATTATCATTCTAGGAGGAGTAGCCTATAGTCAATTAGGTATTTTTCATTTTCCTCAAGACCCTTTCTTAATGGGTTTGTTTACAATTATTCCTTTAAGATCAATTGTTGTATTCTCACTATCCTCCAAGTCCAACCTGCGCAAGATTATCTTCTCACTTCTTCAACCATTGATTTCTACATTGACGGCTAGCTTTTTGATGGTATCCGAATTAACTATTATCTTAGAAGCCTTCATTCTAGCGATTACTCTTTCGATAATTCCTTTGATATTCTTACTTAGATTTATCGAGCGGCAAGGAAAAAGAATCATCAAAGTGTCTCCTTTGAGGATATTCAAAGCGTTCCTCGTCGATTGGCTTGACAGGGATAATGAAATGTTTGAGACCTTTTTGAAAGAGATTGGAACCAAAAGTGAAATAGAAGTTATACTTATTCGATTTGATAGTAAACGTAGCAATGAGACAAAAGGAATAATTGTCATATCCAATTTTCATCCAGGGCCGTTTCTTAATGTTGGGAGTAGTATGCTGCCATATTTAATCCAGAATAAATTTGAAACAAAGAACATTGCAGTTTTTGTACCACATGGAATATCTGGTCATGAAAATAATCTGGTCTCTCAAGAAGATAATGCAAAAGTGATTTCCACAATCAAAACCATGTTAAGAGATTGTGAACCAAGTAATATGGCATCTAATTTCAAAACAATCGAAGTAGGATCAGCGAAAGTTAATGTCCAAATTTTTGGAAAATGTTTACTGCTATCACTTACACAATCGCCTAAGGATATGGAAGATATACCGATTGAGTTAGGTAAAGAAATCGCATCGATGACAAAGAACAAATTCAAACATGTGGGAATAATTGATTCACACAATTGCATTAATGACGTGAGGATGTTTAGTGAAGAGGAGTTAAACGATCTAAGATCCGCTGCATACGAAGCCATAGCCTCCTCTAGTGCCACTGAAAAAAAGGTCGTGATGGGAGTTGCCAAAAACAATTTTGGAAATAACGATCCAAGGCAAGGCGTGGGTCCTGGCGGAGTGAGAGTATTCTTATTCAAGAATTCTGATCAATTAATAGCATACATACTCATCGACGCAAATAACATGATTAAAGGATTGAGAGAAAAAATTCTTACATCTTTAATTGGTTTAGGAATTGATGGAGGTGAGATAATGACTACTGATACACATGTAGTCAATGGTCTCGTACGTGCAAAATTAGGCTATCACCCATTTGGGGAGATATTGAATCAAGACAATATTGTGAATTTAATTAAAAATACTGTTAAGGACGCCCAAGAAGACTTGGAGGATGTAACTATATGCTCGTCTTCCAAAAACGTTAGTGTAACCAGTTTAGGATCGCGGTCCCTTGAAAACTTAACCTCATTTATGTATAATATTGCACGGTTAGTTGTGAGATACATGGGAATACTTCTCTTAGTTTCAAATCTGATAGGTATAGCACTTTTCATTTGAGAGGTCACAATATTGCATGCCCATTATATGCAACTCCCCCGAGAGGTCATAATTGGAACAAAAGTTTTAGAAAAACTTGGTCAAATCTGTGAGAAATTTGGATTCCATGAAAAAGTTCTCGTAATTAGGGGAACAAAGATGGGTGGTTTACATGAAAAAGAGATTGATCATATATTTGATCAATATTCTATTTCTACATACTACTTTACTTCAAAGAACTCGACAATAGAATCTGTTCGATCAGCTGAAGAGATTATAGCTGAAAAAAGCCCCTCTGTAGTGATAGGTCTGGGAGGGGGAAAGGTCATTGATGTTGCAAAACTATCTTCAGCCAACAGGAAGTTACATTTCATTAGTGTTCCAACTGCGGCTTCGCACGATGGTATAGCAAGTTCTCAGGCTTCAATTAAGGGACTTGAAAAACCCTATTCGCTTGGAGGTCAAGCACCTATAGCGATATTAGCAGATATTTCGCTCATTTCAAAATCACCATACCGATTGTTGGCAAGCGGTTGTGGAGATGTCGTGGCAAAGTATACTGCTGTGCACGACTGGAAGTTAGGTTATCAAGTCAAAGGTGAATCTTATGGTGATTATGCGGCAGAACTGGCGTTAATGAGCTCGAGACTAGTTATGAAAAATGCTGCAGTTATTAAGTCTGTCAGCGAAGAAGCAGTTAGGACAGTTGTTGAAGCTCTGATAAGTTGTGGTGTAGCTATTAGCATAGCAGGAAGTAGTAGGCCTTGCAGCGGCTCTGAACACATGTTCAGCCATGCACTATCTATGATAACATCTAATACTTCCCTCCACGGCGAACAATGTGGTGTAGGTGCAATTATGAGTGCTTATCTTCAAAAGGCGAATTGGAGACTTGTTAAGAATGTGTTAAAAAAAATTGGAGCTCCAACTAATGCATCTCAGTTGGGAGTTGAGGAAAAACACATAGTAAAAGCTCTAACCATGATACATCAAATTCGGCCTGAGAGATACACAGTATTTGGGGATAAGGGAATAACAGCTCGGCAGGCAGAAAGACTGGCAAAGAGATCTGGTGTTATCTCATGAATAATACTGCTGTTTTAAATGTATAACTATGTGCTAGCTAACGTCTCTGTGCTCCTTACACCCTTCATGCTGTTTATTTCAGCAGTAATGGTTTTGAGCTCCTTGTATTCTGATACGTCCATCAATGCAACGATGTCCCATCGGCCATAAACCATATATGCCTTTTTAACCTGAGAAAATTTCTTGACTTCTGATAAAGTATCCTCGATTCTAGTTGGAATTGTCTTTATGAGGACATAAGCACTTAGCATATCTATTGTCCCTCTGTTTTCATTTCTGGTAATGTTTCTGTAAATACCACTCCACCCATTTTACCCATCTTCATTACTGTTTTTCCTAGGCTATCATAATCTGGTACTTCGATTTCAACCACAACGTCATATCTTCCTAGTACAGCTATTACATTTTTTGTTTCACTAAATTGCTTCATGCGTTCAACGACTTCATCAAATCGTCCTCTCTCAGTCCTAATCAGAATACATGCCGAGATCATTTGTCTTCTCCTCTATCGTCACTCAACCAGTATAAAACCACTTTCCTCAATATTATATTAGCGGCGAGAATAAATTTTAGGCTTTGAAATCAAATGAATTGATTTTTTATCGTCGTTAGAATATATCTATAACACACTGTTTTGATAATGACCCAAAAAAAGTTTCATAGTCAAAGAATCTTATAGAAAATGAGTGAATTTTAATGAATCAAAAGATACCTTCAACATTGCTTTTTGTAACAAGCAATCCTAACAAGGAATTAGAAGTAAGAAAAATATTAAACAAGAATGGAGTATCCTTCCAACATATGGATGCTAATTATCAAGAAATTCAATCGAGCTCATTGAAAACTATTGCCGCAGAAAGTGCAAGATGTCTTTATGAACAATTAAAAAATCCACTCTTTCTTGAAGATTCAGGCCTTTTCATTGAGCAGCTGGGTGGATTTCCTGGACCGTATTCCTCCTATGTTTACAAAACAATAGGCAACTCTGGAGTTCTAAAGTTAATGTCCAATATCGGTAATAGAACCTCAAGATTTGAATCTGTTGTGGCTTATGCAGAGAATCATAAAAATATACATCTATTTTCTGGTATTGTTTCAGGAAGAATCGCCGATAAGAAGAGAGGAAAAGGTTGGGGATTTGACCCCATTTTTATCCCTGGAAATTGTGATGAGACGTATGCTGAGATGGGAATAGAGTCAAAACAACGAGTCTCTCATAGATACATTGCTTTTACAAAATTCTCTGATTGGTTCAAAACTAATGGCTAAGAATCATGTGTGTCTCTCGCCTGAATATCTTCCTCTATCCTCTATCTCCTTTACTCTATCAAGAATTTTTCTCATAAGGCCTCTCTTCATAATCTTAGCATAACCATTAATTATAGACTTCATACACCCCTTGGCAGATTCATAATGTGTGCTATCGAGAGCTCTTTTCATCAGATGAATATCGGTACCTCTATCTTCGTTATCCTGTGAGTGAAAACTAAGACCGAAATCTATTAAGAAAATCTTTTGTTCTCTCGTTAATATCATATTCGAAGTTGTAAGATCTCCGTGTATTAGCCCTGATTTATGAAGGAGACCTATCTTTATCCCTATATCTTTGCATATTCTGTTGAGTTCTACATGATTTAATTTTTCAAAGTGTTCTTTTATTCGGATACCCTCTATGTATTCAATCACTAATTTTGCTTCTTTTTCGTCGACAAAATAAATCGTAGGGGTTGGTACTGATGCTTTCTTGGCTTCATGAAGAATTTCTGCTTCACGTATTGTTCGCGAGGTTCTTAACTTCAGATCAAGCTTAGGATGTCGATAAGATTTGGGCACTCTAATCTTGATGATAACTTTCCTGTCATACCATTCATCAAGATATAGGTCTGCTTCAGCGCCCCTCTTGTATAACGTGATCTTCATGACCTCCAGGAAATATCTACTTGATCAAGGCGCCATCTTGGCTTTACAATGCTATCGTCGATTTTTACAGTTATTCCCTTTTGAAAAGCTAATATTCCATTCCATGCTATTTGCACACCTGAATCTCCGGTGTATTTTACATCTACAACATGAAAATCTGCATTTTGCTGTCGAGATATAGATTCAAGCATTAATTGAAATTTTTTGTTTGCTGCAACTCCACCGGTTAGAAGTAATTCTTTTTTTTCAGTATGAGCCAGGGAGCGTTCAGTAGCCTCAACCATCATTGAGAATGCAATCTCCTGAAGAGAGAAGCAAAGATCTTCTAACGGAGTTCCTTTCTTGTATTCACGCAAAGCTGCAGATAATAAGCCGGAGTAGGCTACGTCATTTCCTTTTACAGTATATGGCAAATCTATTAACTTACATCCTTTTGCCGCCATTTTTTCAACTTCCGGTCCACCAGGAGTGGCCAATTCTGTCGCTCTTGCAAACATATCAAACAAATTCCCAAGAGTAATGTCCTCTGTCTCTCCATAGATGCGCCATCTCTTGCCTCCAAAAGCAGATATAGCAGTATGTCCTCCTGAAACAAGTACTACCAAAGGGTCTTCTACATTTGTAGTCAATATTCCAATCTCGATATGGGCCAAAGCATGATTAATCGGTACTAAAGGTTTATTGAGATACGTGGCAAGCGCTCGTGCAACTGTCGCGCCAACTCTCAAACATGGACCTAAGCCAGGTCCACAAGAAAATGCAATAATGTCTATATCATTTACATTCTTTCCTGCGCTTTGTAATGCTTTTAGAATTACACTCTGAGCTTTATTGTTATGATGTTGAGCAGCCTCACTTGGATGGATACCTCTCCCCTTATGAGGAATGTAGATTTCCCTGACATCAGAGCATATTTCTCCATTATCAATAACAATAGAGGCTCCAAATGTATGTGCTGTGGACTCAATGCCCAGACAATTAAGCTGCTTTACCCGCTTCATCGGTTTCATCAACTTTCAAGCTCAATAGATTCATTTCAACGTTTCTGGAAAGATTAAAGTAAACGCATTCTTCAATAGGTAGCCACTCAAATTTTGAGATGAGAAGTATTGGGCACTCCACCTATTCAACCCGAAATCAACATTGGGACTTTAGGTCATGTCGACAATGGGAAAAGTACCTTAGTACAAGCTATGACAGGCGTATGGACTGCAAGACATTCTGAAGAACTCAGAAGGGGAATAACAATTAGAATAGGTTACGCGGACGCACAATTCTTGAAATGTCCTTCACACCGTGGGGCAGCTGCATATACTGCAAAAAAGAAATGTCCGATCTGCGGAGAAGAAGCAAAATTCCTTAGAAATGTGAGTTTCATAGACTGTCCAGGACATCATAGTCTAATGGTAACGATGTTATCAGGAGCCGCCCTTATGGATGGAGCGCTTTTTGTCGTTGCTGCAGACGCCAAATTTCCTCAGGCCCAGGATAGAGAACATTTACTTGCTGCCGAGATGGCTGGTATCAAAAAGATGATAATCGTCCAGAATAAAATAGATGTGGTTGATCGTAAACGCGCTATAGAAAACATGAAAGAAATTCAAAAGTTCATCAAAGGACGACCTACTGAGAAAGATCCCATAATACCTGTCTCGGCTCAACATGGCGTAAACATCGATTTGCTAATAGAGTCCATAGAAAAAGAACTTCCCACACCCAAGAGAAACCCATCAGCCACACCTCAAATGTATGCTCTACGATCATTTGACATAAATAAACCAGGGACGAAGGCTGAAGGACTCCGTGGTGGTGTCGTAGGTGGTTCAATTGTCCAAGGCGCCTTCAAACGAGATGATAAGATTGAAATAAGACCCGGACTGAGAGTGGAAAGTGGCGGTAAGACTTCTTTCAAACCAATATATGCTGAGATTCGGAGCCTCTATGTGAGTGACGGTGAAGTTAAAGAAGTCGGTCCTGGTGGATTAGTCGGTCTGGGGACTTCATTATGCCCATCAGTAGTAAAGGCGGATAGCCTCGTCGGAAGCATCATTGGAAAAGAAGGAGATTTGCCTCCGGTCTTAGATAAGGTAGCTTTAGATGTAGAATTATTTGAGAAAGCAGTCGGTACGGAAGAGCTAGTGGCTGTTCAGAAGATAAGAACTAATGAACCTCTGGTGCTTAATGTTTCTACTGCTGTTACATCGGGAGTCGTTACGTCAGCACGTGAACATATTGTTGAAATCGCTCTCAAACGCCCCATTTGTGCGGCTCAAAACTTCAAAGCTGCGATTAGCAGAAGAATAGGAGACAGTTGGCGACTTATTGGTTATGGGACCTTCAAGTGAGCTAATTGCCTTATAGAGTAATCTTGGACTCAAATTTCCTTTTTCTCGTGGTCAGTACAAAATTGGATATTTTCTCAGAGATAGAGAATATTATTCCAGGACGTGTTCAATTCTGTATTGCTGATCTAGTAAGAAGGGAGCTTGTGAAACTTTCACTTAAAAAGTCTGAGGTTGGAAGAAAGGCCGAATTTGCTTTGAGACTAGTTGATAAATGTGATAATATCAAAATAGAATCGAAAAATTTCGAAAAAGTTGATGATGCGCTAGTCAGATTTGCAGGAAAAAATGAGGTCATAGTTGCAACATCAGATAAGGAACTACGACATAGGTTAAGAGATATAAACGTGCCAGTAATCTATGTAAGGGGTCGCTCCAGAGTTGAGCTAGAGGGATTTCCATTAAAATGTGGTGGCTAGTTCGAAGCGACTTTAGAATAATGGAGTTGAATTAGATTAATGTTCAGAGTATTGACAATGGAAGATATAGTGAGAATTCCGCCAGAGAAATTCGGCGGTGCAATAAAAAGAGTTGCCAAAGAACAAGTCAGACTAAAATATGAAAATATGATAGATGAAGAGTTAGGATATGTTATATCGGTAGTAGATGTTACAGTAGCCACAGTTGGCAGAATTCTGCCAGGTGATGGCTCAACCTATCATAAAGTCAAGTTTCGACTTTTAACTTTCTATCCTGAGTTACAAGAGATAGTAATGGGTGAAATTGTTGAAATCACAGATTTTGGTGCATTCATTAGGATTGGACCTGAGGATGCTCTTGTTCATGTTTCACAGATAATTGATGACTTTATCAGCTTTGATGAAAAACATGGAGTTTTGTCTGGTAAGGAAACTCGCAGGACACTTAGCAAAGGTGATCATGTGAAAGCTAGGATTATCGCTGTGGGGTTCCCTAAAGGGGGAGTTAGTGGGAAGATTGGCCTAACTATGCGTCAACCATTTCTAGGGAAGTTTGAATGGATAGAGGAGGCCTCGAAAAAAGAAAAAGAAGAGAAGGGTTAGGATTGGCTAAGGAGAAAGCATGCAGGAACTGTCGTTTTATAAGTATGGGTAATATTTGTCCAAACTGCAAGTCCACCAATCTCAGTGATGATTGGTCAGGCTTGATCGTAATAATTAATCCAGAAAAGTCAGAAATCGGAAAAAAAATTGATGCGAAAAGTTCTGGGAAATATGCTATTCGGGTTCGGTAAAGTCTAGCTAAATATCATTAGATCATTTCGGAAGGGAGTCAAGTTTGGCTAGGTTAATCCTAACTCCTAAACTTAGAACCTTACTCAAGTTACCTATGGGCGAACTTTTAACTGGTGACGAAGAGCAGAATATGAAGAACCTCAAGAAAATTGTTGAACAAGAGAATCCTCCGAGAGTCATATGTGTAGGAGATGCAGTTTCAAGAAATGCGATAAAATCTGGAGAGGATTCTTGGATAAAGATAGTCGATGGGAAAGAGATGCGCAAGGAAACGGGCTTGGATAGTTTTCATGGAAGTCGAATTTTTCTTGTCGAAAATGAACCTGGAACTCTAAGTCATATAGCATGGGAAACTGTTTCTGAGGTAATAAAACATGAAGGGTCTATATTGATTGTTAAAGGAGAAGAAGATCTCCTCACTCTGCCAGCTATCTTAGAAGCCCCGAAAAAATCAATCGTAATTTATGGCCAGCCTCCAAGGGCCGGAATAATTGTTGTGAGGGTGAATAGCACAAGTAAACAACTTGCGAATTCGATTATTGATGCTATGATTTGTGATTCAGATCAAGATTGAGATTTAATGAAATCTGTGAAATTGCAGGATCCGCATGTCCAACGTTGTTTCGTCTTAGTATGGTGTGCCATTATGTTGCCGCACCTTGGACATTTTCTGTTTTTTAGTTTAATGTTTTTCTTTTCATAACTATAGTCGTATAGTGTACTTAAACTAGGTCTAGTTTTTTTGGATTTTTTTTCTACTTTCTCGCTCAATCTAGATCACTGGCTATTTTTATTCTCTTATTTTTTGGTTTTACCCTTTTCTGGAGTTTTAGTTGGTTCTGGTTTTTCTTTCTTTGTTTCTTCAGGTTTGGCTTTAGATTTTTTAGTTTCACGTTTATCGGGCGGTAAATTTCTTGTACTAATGTATTTAGGGAGAATTTCATCTGCCAATTCTTTACTTTCATATATTTCTGCTTGGCAGATGGAACTATCTGAACCGGTCTTTCCTTCGACTTTAATTATGAATAGATTTTGCGGTTTTTCTTTAAGCTGAGAAGCTAAGAAATCCCTAATAGCTATCCTGTCTGGCGTTCCTCCTTTTTCATGGGTGATCTCTACTTTGATTTCCTTTCGTTTTAGGACAGGATTGTTTTTTTCATAAATCATCTTTGTCTTCATTTCAACTCTTACCCTTGTTTTCTTTCTGGGAGTCTGAACTTTTCATACTTGATTCGGGTTCTATGATTGTGAGATTTACCTGATATGTCTCCTCAGTGATCATTCGCCCTCGGACAAGTTTTCTCTCTTTGTGAGCATTTTTTGCCTTGAATCCGATGCCTCGCGTGAGGATTATATGTTTTTTTCCTCCGCCATGGACGTCACCTCGTTGTGGTATACCGTCTTTATCGCTTGCTCCAGTGATCATAACTTTCTTTCCACTTATCCCGATAGTTGAACCGTCAACTGTTTCGCCTATTCCTCTTCCAAGAAGTGGTTTCGCCTTGGGGCCTTCTAATTCTGATGTAGATGCCTTTCCAGTCTTAGGTTCAGATACGCTCAATTTGAATTTTGCCATCTAATATCGACTCTTTCCATGGAGTATTTTACTACGCTTGTTGACCGCCATATTAATCTGTCGTGTGGATGAAAATGAGCTTATAATATGTTATATCTTTACATGTTCCATAGGGGATCTTGTTTTCGCATTATCTCTAATATCTCATCAAGCATTTGCAATTCGTCTGGTCTTAACTCATTTCTGAGTCTTTTTGATAGTTCTCGGGCTGAATGTTCGGGAACTGCGGTGTAGAGAATGTCATTTTCAAATATGTTTCTGTTTATTACTGCTTTATCTACTGAAACAGCTACTTGCATTCCGGAAGTCGATTGGTCAATATCTTGACCTTTATCTTGTAGTCTTAGAATGACTCCGATTTTCTTTCCATCTTTGTTGATTAGAGGGTAATTCTTTTTCATCGTTCCACCTAATACCTCGACACCGAAAATGGCGGGTTTGCTATGCCTGAAAACATAACCTGGGAGAACACGCATTTTTCCAGGTCTAATATGTTGATCTAATTCCATCTTTGCTCTTGAGGCTCTTTCAATTTCCGCCCATCTCATATAGCCATCAAGAAGATCGTAAATGATTTGTTTCTGGATAATCGGGATATTCCTTTTTGTGGCTTCTTCTTTCGCATCGGGTAGAAGTTTAACATTGAATCCTAAGACTATTCCTAAGATAGGATCTTTATCTCTTACTATCTCTGTCTCAACGATATCTCGTTTTGAAATGTCTCCTACATCAGCGAGTCTTATGGCTATTCCAGAATTAACAAGAGAAGCTGTTATTGCTTCAAGTGCTCCGAGAGTATCGGTTTTTAGTACGATACCGTTTTTACCAGTTTCTATTCGTAGTCTTTGAAACTCTTCTTTAACTAAATCTGTATAATTTTCTGGAGATTCATTCGGTGGTATCGAATATATAGAGGAACCAGCAATTGCTTTCTCTAAATCAGGGGCGGCTATCTTGATTCCAGCAGCTGCTTTCACATTATCTACATTTGAAAACTTGTCTCGTGGATCTCTTATCTCGTCTAGAGGTTTAGGAACTAAAATAGCTCTGATGCTAGTGATTATTGGTCCATCTTTTCCCCCCAGGGTTATATTATCATCAACGTTAAGAATTCCATCATATATTATTGCATTAATCGTTGTCCCAAGACCAGTCTCTTCTTTAACTTCGAGGACGGTTCCCTTTGCTGGTCCTAAAGTAGTTACCAGCTTTTTTTTCATAAATGCCTCCGTCAATCCAACTACGATTGCAAGTAATTCTTGGATTCCTTCGCCTGTCTTTGCGCTTGTTGGAATTATTGCAATAGTTTTTGTAAACTCTTTGATTCTATCAAATCTATCAGAATTAAATCCGAATTTTGACAATGAACCCATAATGGTATAAATTCGGTTATCGATCTCCTTCTGTATTTCAGGAGACTGATTAAGGAAGCTATTGCCTATTGTCTCGTTAGGGGATTTTTTCCAACCTGGTACTACATCAATTTTATTCGCAGCTACTACAAATGGAGTCTTACGTGTCTTGAGTATCTCTAATGATTCTTCGGTCTGAGGTTGGACCCCTTCGTTCAAGTCAATTACTAGGATGGCGATATCCGCAGCGGAGCCTCCTCGACGCCTTAAATTGGAGAAACTTTCGTGACCGGGTGTATCAATGAATAGTAAACCGGGTATTTCGACTTTGAATTTAAATTTTTGAAGGGTTTTACCATATACTTCTAATATATCCTTAGTAGGAAGCAGACTGGCACCTATCCATTGTGTTATCTGGCCAGGTTCCCTCTTTGCTACAGATGTGCCTCTTATCTTATCCAGTAGTGTTGTTTTACCGTGGTCTACTTGACCCGCCAAGTTAGCTATGGCATAAATGGCGTATGGCCTAGTACCACGACAATAGGCTGACGTATTGACAATGCATGTAACTCCTCTATTGTCCTTTGGGAATATGTGCTTTAAGTATTATATTGAGATGTTATCTGATCAAATTGAAGAATATCTTTACTTCTCTCTTATCTTTCCTATAAGAAACTCTATCTCAGTAGGTTTTTCGTAGCTGATTATTTCTTCTTGGTTGAAGAAAATGTGAATTTCTCTAGTGGCATTTTCTGAGCTGTCTGAGGCGTGTACTATGTTTTGTGTTTTATTTAATGCAAATTCAGCTCTGATAGTGCCTGGGGCGGCGTCCTGTGGATCTGTTGCACCAATTATTGTTCTAATAATGCTTACTACATTTGGCCCCTCTATAACCATGGCAATGATCGGTGATGAAGTCATGTGATCAATTAACTTAGGAAAGAACTCTTTCGTTTTATGAATTGAGTATAAAGCTTCACTCTGACTCTTGGACATTTTGAGTAATTTGATTGCTGAAATGTTGAGTCCTTTTCTCTCGAGTCTTGCTATTACTTTTCCTATGAGTCCTCGCATTACTCCTTCAGGTTTTATTAGAAGGAGTGTTTTCTCCGTCAAGGACTATCCCTATTAAGTATAATTATTTCTTTTGGCCAGTGTAGTGCTCTGTCCACTTGAGTTTTCTGGGATCTCTTCGTAACACTAATCGGCTCTTTCTACACTTTGTTGAACAGAAATAGAGTATTGATCCATCATTTCTTATGTAAGAGGTTCCAGATGATGGCGGATATTTTTTTCCACAAAAGGAACATGCAAATGAACGTGGCACTTTTTCTGCCTCTCTAGCGGATCTTCTTAGCTTCTCTTTCGGTTTCTCTGAGCATTAAAGTATCGCCGAGTCTTACTGGCCCTTTTATGTTTCTTGTAATAATTCTGCCTTTATCTCTGCCCTCGAGAATTCTTACTCGTACTTGCATAACTTCGCCAGTTACGCCTGTTCTGCCAACTATTTGAGTTATTTCGGCGGGGGTCGGGGGTTCATCAGCTGACTCCCTAGAATGTCTCGCTGAGGCTCGGCTCAAGTACTCTTCGCACCACCTTTCGATAATTTTTCTAATTCGCTGATTAATGCTTTGAGTGGTTCTGATGCTTCTCCTGGTTCTACTATGGTTATTGCAGCAGAACCGACATCAACACCAGCCGATTTTCCTAAATCCAGTTTGCTTGGAACATATAGGTAGTTCACTTTTCTTTCTTCACATAAAATAGGAAGATGTGCTACAATCTGTGGTGGTTCAACATCTTCTGCTACGACGACGAGTTTTGCTACTCCTCTTTCAATTGCCTTTGTAGTTTCATTAGTCCCTTTTCTGATTTTTCCAGTATCTTTGGCCATCTGAACTGTTTGGAGGGCTTTCTCAGCGATCTCTTTTGGGGTTTCGAATTTTATATAAAATTGTTTCGGCATCGATCCAACCTCATCTGCCATTTTTTGTGTTAGACTAGCTTCAGTGTCTGTTTTATCAACCTTTCGATGGTTATCGAAAGCAGGTTAATTTCAATATATTCTCTTCTGAAATGTAGGAATCGGTGAACTTGAATTTTTGTGTTAAAAAATTCATAATGAAATTCTTATTTTTGATTATTTCGTTTGATTATGTTTGCTACTTTTGTTTGTAATCCCCAAAGTTCGATGAATCCAATTGCCTTTGTTTGATCAAATGTTGTGTCCGCTTCATATGTTGCCAATTTACGACTATAGAGAGAATCAGGTGAAGATCTGCCTACTACGCGACAGTTTCCTTTGAAAAGTTTGAGTTTGACAGTACCATTAACTCTTTCCTGAGTCTTGTCTATGAAGGCTTTCAAATCATCCATTAAAGGATCCGTCCATAATCCATTGTAAGCTGCCACGGTCCATTGAATGTCTACCAATTTTTTAAAAGCAAGCTCGTGGCGGGTCAGTACACATTTTTCAAGATCTTTGTGTGCCGCGATTAGAACCATTGCCGCAGGGCATTCGTATACTTCGCGTGATTTAATCCCGACCAAACGATCCTCTATGTGATCGATTCGGCCAACTCCATTTCTACCCGCTCTGTGACTTATTTCTTCCAACAAATTAACTGGGGTTTTTTTTGAGCCATCTAATGATTTTGGTATGCCTCTCTCAAATCCCAATGTGATGTACTCAGGGTCATTGGGACATTTCTCGGGAGATGTCGTTAACTCAAAGATTTCTTCAGGTGGCTCTATAGAGGGATCTTCAAGTATGCCACATTCAATAGAACGGCCGTAAATATTTTCATCGATGCTATACGAGCTCTCTAGTTTTGTTGAAACAGGAATATTGTGTTGTTTTGCGTATTTGATCTCTTCTTCACGTGAGAGTTTCCATTCTCTGATAGGGGCTATTATTCTTAGTTCTGGTGCAAGTGAAGCTATTGCGACGTCGAATCTCACTTGGTCATTTCCTTTTCCTGTAGATCCATGGGCAACCGCGATAGCTTTTTC
>DAOUZW010000015.1 GCA_030671315.1 Candidatus Bathyarchaeota archaeon | reverse complement strand
TATTGCAACCTTTTCATTTAATGATAGATGATATTGAGTCAAGCTTTGTCTCATTTCCCGTTTTTAACATTAGTGATGAATTACTTGATGAATTGCCAAAACAAATTGTCCTCAAATCATT
This sequence comes from Candidatus Bathyarchaeota archaeon, assembly GCA_030671315.1. Lineage (GTDB taxonomy): Archaea > Thermoproteota > Bathyarchaeia > 40CM-2-53-6 > RBG-13-38-9 > RBG-13-38-9. Next base: position 13,417 of record DAOUZW010000015.1, on the reverse strand, counting down.
TATTGAACACATCAACAACTTACCCGAAAACGGTTTAAGTGTACTTCAACTTCATCCTATAAGAATTGGTCAAAAGAAATATCTTCAATTTCTCGACAATCTTGTGTCACATATTACAACTCTCGGATTTGAAATGCCAACGCTTACTGAAGTTGTAAATAAAAAATGTGCTCTGCCTGCCATATGTCTCACTGGTGACATCGATTGTTTATCTTTCTATGATTATCTTAAGAGAATATGAAAGCATATCTATAAAAAAACAAATAGCAACACATTGTGAATTTATTTTTTGGTTTATGTTTGTAATTGTCATCTTGCTTTATTGATCATGGCATTTTACTCTTGAATAAGATAAATTTATTCAATGATCACTAACACCAACGTCTGTAATGATCTTTTTTTTGGAATTTTGTACGTTTCCTTAATTTTAAATATAGAACTACGTAACTTATTATTGTGGTGCGAATGCCAGCAAAGAAGAAAGCAAAGAAGAAGACAACAAAGAAGAAAGCAACAAAGAAGAAAGCAACAAAGAAGAAAGCAACAAAGAAAAAACGCTAATCAAAGTGTTTGATCAATCCTAGAATCTCCCTCTCACCATGAATCTTTGTTTTGTATACAACAACACAAGGTGAGGGGGAAAATTTTTCTGATCTTTGATACAACTATCCTTCAATAAAGAGATCAGTATCCACATAATCCAATAGTCTTCATCGGTCAGTTCTCACGATACATTTACGCGCTTGAATCTCTAGCTATATTTAACAAATTTAGCTTGCACTAAATGTAAAAATTATTATTATAGACATGTAAATCAAAAGATAACAAATGGGCCCGTAGCTCAGCCTGGATACTTTTGCCAGAAAGAGCACCGGCCCTCTAATATGCTCTTAGAGGAAAGCCGGTGGTCGTGGGTTCGAATCCCTCCGGGCCCGCCATAAAATTCCTATTCATTATAAGGTTTAATCATCATTTTTCTTATTTGTGAGCCTAATAATAACATACACTATAATTATTTGTTTCATAATTATCGTTTTTATATTTCATAAAATGTTTTATTTTTAAAATATATTTTCGATAATGCTATTCTATCTAATTAAAATACAGAGATATAATTCAAGATATTATTAGACTATTAATATAATTAAGTGCGCTTGATAACAATATTTAACATAATTTGCATATTACCTTTTGTTTATTACAACTTACAGAAAATAAACTATAACATACTATAGAAAATCATAATAATTTAAGAAAATAATCAAATATCAAAGCTTTAACAAATATTTAGTGTCTTACCAAACGTTATGACTAAATCATTGATATTTTTAATTTAAAATATTCTTTAATAAAAAAATTCATACACTATTTTGTTCTAAGATATTCAGCAGTTTCCTCTGGAATATGCGTATTTATGTAGATACCAGTTCCTATCTCGAAGCCACCAATATTCCATATACGTGGAATAATTCGTAAATACCAATGTAAATAATTTGAACTTTCGTTATCTATTGGTGCGGTTTCTATAAAATAATTGAAATCTGGTTGACCTAACGCACGGTCAATTTTACGGAGGATCTCTTGAAGAATTTTGGCAAATTCTTCCACCTCTGCATCTTCTATATTCCCAAAGGAAGCTTTATGATATCTAGGCAATATCCATACTTCAAAAGGGTAAATTGATGCATAAGGATGAAATGCCACAAACCCATCATTCTTGAAGATAATTCTTTTTTCTAATTCCAACTCTTTTTTAATCATAGAACAGTATATGCAACTATTTAATCTGTTGAAATAATTTGACGCGATCTCATATTTACACTTTAAGCGCTCTGAAATTATTGGAATAGCAATAATTTGTGAATGGATATGATCTATAGAGGCTCCTGCTGATGCTCCATGGTTCTTAAAAATCATAATATATTTTACTGGTTTTTTACTCAAGATTTTATACATATCACGATAAGAATGGATAATGGATTTTATCTCAGAATAATCCATACTTGTAAGGGTCATATCATGAAATGGAGATTCTACAATTACCTTATGAAATCCATAACCACTTATGGTCTCAAAATAATTATTAATTAGATTACTCTCAAGAGCTTCCTCTGAAGATACAGCAGGAAACTTATTGGGTATAACTCTAATTTTCCAAATAGAAGATTTGGAATTATCTTTATAGATCTTTATCGCTGGAGGCGTTAGCCTCTCATTTCCAAGACAGAACGGACAATCATCAATGTAATTTTTAACAATTTTCTTTTTTTTTGATGTTTCAAAATCAGTTGGGCGCTTAACTCGTTCTTTTGCCATGATTACCCATTCATTAGTGGTAATATCCTTTCTAAATTCCGTCAATTACAGCACCATAAAATAGAGACATTAATGTTCAAAAGAAATCTGTATTGCATTTTAATGTGAAACCTTTTTTGGTAGAGCTTTACGACGTTTCCTTTTCTGAGGATTCAAAGTTAACCTCTTACGGGTAATAATTAAGTCCCTAGATGCTCTATCCCAAAATGAAGTTTTACAATGAGGACAGATTTTTGGTTTTCTCAGTCTGCGAGGCTTCCATACATGGTGGCATTTACGGCAACGATAAATTCGTTTTTTCATTTTTTTCCTCTCATTGGGTATTAATGGACTATTAAATATCCAATATAAACTAATGAATTTCAATCATTCATTAACCATTATTTTAACGTGCGCTGATTTAATAATCAAGAATAAATTTATTCCATTTTTTTAAACCAAGTGTTCAGATTATTGTAAATTAAATTATGTTAGCTTTGATTAGTCTTGAATAAGTACTCTGATTACTTCTTCTTTTTAACATAGTACTAATGGCGAAATAATTTCTATTTTCGTTTATTTTTGCCCAAGATGGAAGGAGTATCTGGGTTGCAGTTGGTTTTCCTAGAAAACTTAGTTTAAAAGTATTATAAAATCTTCTAAACCTGTGCATGTCCATATCTTGTGAATATCTTAGTCTTTCATTGATCTCCATTTGTTTCTGAATCTTTTTAAAAGCCTTCCAATAGGTAGGTAAAACCCTCAGAGTTTCTTTCTCATATTCAAAGATGATTTCTTCTTTTTCTTTCTTCGATAATTTAACTCTCTCATTTTCAAGAGTCTTGATCATTCTATTTGTAATTTCGGCAATCATTGTGCTCATGTTCTTTACTGATTGTCCAATATGGCATAACAATTCTAGATCGATCTGAGCGATAGTCTCTGGCGAATATTTTCTCATTGCTTGATTTAAAATTGAGAATTCTATACTGTAATCATTTGGAAAACAGATGTTTTCTAAAAGTTTCTTTTTTGCTGAAAATTCCCCTGAAAGCGGATATTTAATTGAATCGAATCCACAGAATATTTTTGGAAATTTTCTTGTAAGTATTTTTAATAAGGGAATCGCAAAAATCCGTGTGACACGCCCACCATAAGTATAGTATCCGTAAGGAGATTCATATGTTAGAGTTACTCTATTGTAACATGCTTTGGTTATCGCATATTTTTGCCTATTTTTTTTTAGCGCGTCAACAATTGGCTCACATAAGGATACAACGAATTCTCGCTTAAAATTCATAATATCAGAATCTAGAAAACATAAGATATCTCCTTCTGTTATAGGGACTGCAAGCCACAATGCAGTTCCCTTTCCATAAGGCATCTCAGTTAGGTTGGCTATTTTATTTACATTGAATTTTTCCAAGACGTGAAAAATATTTCTATCAAATTGATGTACCGTTCGAACAATAAAATCAAAGACTCCTCTTTTGGCATTCATAGCCTCCGCACGATGTTCCCTTAAATTGCGAACTTGTTTTTTGAATAGGTCAAGTTCCTGATATGCTGTCTGAACTACTTTTATTAGAGTTGTATAATCAGGTTGACCATTCTGGTCCATTGAGGCGTCAATTACAAGTATTTCGTCAAGATAACCTTGATCAATAAGTTTACTGCACTCTGAAAGCATCTTACCCAGAGTCTGAAGTTCAAGTTCACGAGTTTTTCTGCCAACGTCAATCTTCGTAGGTATAACTAAAGATATTACCAAAGGTCTCCGTAAATCGGCCTCATCACGAATAAGCGTTTTCAATTTTTTATTTAAACAATCGTTTAAATCGAAGTTTTTATACGATCCAAGATAAGCAGCCTTAGTCCTCACAATCCTTAACCTCATGTCAAAAGAGTTTCCAAATACTTTTTCACGTCAAAGAAATCTGAAACAACTATATCTGCAACATTTTTTATTCTGTCTCCTTTTGGCCTATATGCTATTGAAATATCCGCACCATCTAACATGCAATAATCAGAATCACTATCTCCAATAGCAATTGCCATTCCACCAAGGGTACCTTTCAGTGATCTCAATAACCGTAATTTACATATCAAATACTCTTGACAACTAGAGGTATGTAGACAACCAGGAATTGTAAGAACTCTACCAGTTAAGATTTCGCCGTCAAATTCTAAAATGTTTCCATAGACTAGGTCCACAGATACTTTTTCTTTTAACTTATCCGCTAGAAACTTATATCCATCAGTCGCTATCGCTATAATAAAGCCTCTTCCTTTTAAAAAAGCGATTAACTCTATTACTCCAATGTTTAGAGGAATTGAATCAAAGATCTTGGATAATTCGTTTCTATTAATTCCAGAAAAAAGTTGAACTATCTTTTGTGTAACCACTAATCTTGGAGCGTCTTTAAAATTGATGTCTATCTGTTTGAGTTTTGATATTAGGTCGTATCTTTCGCATATAACATCAATTGATCTTTTAGAAAGTATCGTTCCATCTACATCAAAAATAACAAAATTAGTATTCAACATTAGTTTCCCTTATTCAGCTAAAAGCTTGTATAGTTCGAGTGTCTTCTCGGTGCATGAATCCCAAGTGAATAGTTTCTCAACCCTTTTTCTACCTTCTTTACCCATAGAATAGCGTAGGTCCGTGTCTTTCAGCAGTTGGATTATCGCATCCGCCATTTTGTGATGGTCTCCTGGATTAACAAGAATCCCTGTTTCATTATTTTTCACAATTTCAGGAATCGCGCAGTGATTAAAGGCCACTACAGGTTTACCAGAAGATTGAGCCTCAGCAGGTGTGAGCCCAAAACCCTCCCACATACTTGGATAACAGAATACATCACAGAGAGAATATAATAATGGTACTTCTTCGTTAGAAATGTATCCAGTAAAGATTATTGATTTTCGCATTTTTTTTGATAGTGTTAGATCTTTAATTCTAATCCTATCAAACCTCGTCGCCCCTCCTATGATAAATTTTACATGAGGCAACTCTTCTAAGATAAGCGGTAGAATTTTTAATAAAAAGGGTACTCCTTTGTATGGATCCATTCTACCGAGATATAAGACATTTAAAGAATTCTCTAAATCATATTTTTCTTTTAGGACTGACGAATTGTGATCGGGTCTAAATCTGTTAATATCTACACCATTGTATATTACAGATATTTTTTCATGGTTGACTTTATAAAATCTCAATAATACATCTTTGAGATAGTTGCTGACTGAAATAACTCTGTCAACTCCAGTATGAAGCGCCACGATTGTTCCGATTGTATGATCTAACATTTTGAGCCTCTGTTTCGGATTGTACCAGCTTCTCATGGGCGCATATCCATGAAAAGTAAAGACATGTGGAACATTTCTTAATGTTCGCACAAAATTTCCCGTAAAAATTGCAGGATGATAGTGGGTATGAATCATATCAAATTCTTTGGTAATCATACCGCATTTCGCCATAAATCCAAAATGTCGGAAAAATGGCAGATTGGATCCTGTAAACGTCACTTTCACAGGTTCTATCGGTGAGAGATCTTCCATTGCCTCGCGTGCAAATATCTCTATGGTTATTCCTTTATGTCTCAGCCTTTTTGATATCTCACTTATGTGTACGACTTGACCCGAGCCTTTATGCAATGTCGTTCTAACCATTGCAACTTTCAATAATTATCCCATTTCTAGTCACGGATTTTACAAAAAGATACAAGAACTGAATGTTACGCGCGCTTACTCCCTATAACTATTTCATGATGATCCATTATCCAACCAAACAGACACGCGCATTATTCTCCTTTCAACACAAGTGAACGAATTTGTTCTACAGTCATTCCTTCAAGTCCAAGTTTCTTAATAGTTCTGCCTTCACTCCAATAGTCAGATTCTTGCAGTACACATCCAAGATGGATAATTGCATCGATAGTAGGAGTGGGAACATTCAATAGATCTCCTATAGACGACATTGGAACAAGGCTCATGGGCACATCTTCCCTAATGTATCTGTGGATCAAAGTTTGTGGAGCCTTGACGTCACTATAGCCCGGAGTCGCATGAATAGCATCGTAAAGAGTTTTTCCTGGAGAATCATATGCCAAATATAGCCATTGTCTTGCCGAATGTAGACGAATCCCAAGCGCCTGTCCCAAGGCGATTCGTGAACCATCCATTGCCTCTAATATCCTTGCCATTAGAGGTGTAACCCCATCAATATAGAAATGGAAGTCTCTACTCAAATCTTCAATGCGGGCTGCGTTAAGAAGAGTTATTGCAGGATGAAATATTGCTCCAATATTATCCAGACTTGTCTCAAGAATATTTGTGGCTGCTACAAACTGAGGAAACACTTTTCTTATGATTTTCAAAACTTCAGGTGTTTTGTGTGCGGGTATTGCAGCTAATGGAACTGAATTTTTGATTTGAAAGATCTTCGCTTTAGCAAATTCCAAATGTCTAGAGACGTAGATGAAGGTCTGTGTTTCTGCGACTGTCACATTTGCCTTTATTTTTTTTTCATTATTTAAGATGTGCCGAAATTCAATAGCACCAAATGTCCTTCCTGGATTTAAAATGATTATCTGGTTATCCCTGAGATACGGAGCACATTGTTCCGCCATGAATCTATGAGCCATGGCTGGAACGACTACCATTATGATATCAGTATCTTCAATTACTTCTTTAATGTCAGTACTTGCGATTTGGATGTTTCCATAACCTTCGACCTCGCCCTCGACTTCTATGGCGCCTCTAAGTTTAACTTGTTCAATTCTTTCACTATTACGAGTGTAAATGTTAACTGGGTATCCCATGATGGCCAGATGCCCAGCCATCGCTAGTCCTCCATGACCAGCTCCTAATACCGCAAATTTTGGTTTTACCTTTTCCATAGCCAATAATTACTCCTCAATTGATAAAGTAGGAAGCGTGTGCTATCATCCCACTTGACATACAGACAATATTAATGTTCGAATTAGCTATCACATATCATGAATTGGTAAAAAAGATTCTGGAAAAGGTCTGCCAAATTATTAATAAAATCTTCAAAAATCCGTTTATTTGCTTGTTTTCTTGAGAGATTTATCCATCTATATAAACAACAATCTAACTTGAACAATTAAACTTAGAGAGATACTTAAAGAATATTCAAAGGCTCTATGTAAATTATAGTTGTCTAGGTGTTAATATTATATAATGAATAATCAAGGAAATTTTGTCAGTAAAAATGGTAGAAAGAAAAATGCTTGCTCTCACAGTTGATTTCGGTAGCACCTTCACAAAAGCTATTGTGATAGACCTACATAAAGAAACCATAGTCGCTCGCAGTATTTCTCCGTCCACAGTTGATACTGACATCAATATTGGACTTCAAAGATCGTTTGATATGATCAAAAATTGGGGAACCCTTGAGAATAATATAAAATTTAAATTTGCCTGCAGCAGCGCGGCTGGCGGTTTACGTATAGCCGCAATAGGTCTTGTTCCAGAATTGACTGGAGAAGCTGCAAAACAAGCGGCTCTGGGTGCAGGTGGAAAAGTTATTGGTATATATTCACATGAATTGACCAAAGAAGATTTGAAAAAGCTCAAAGAATCAAAACCAGATATCATTCTACTTTCAGGCGGAACTGATGGTGGAGACCGAGAAAAAGTAGAATATAATAGTCGTCAACTCTCAGAATCCAAATTAATTTGCCCAATAGTTGTCGCATGCAATCGTGAAGCTGCAAACTCAGTAATCGAAGAATTAGAAAGATTCGGAAAAAAAACTGTGAGAACAGATAATGTTATGCCAGAATTAGGTAAATTGAATACAGAACCAGCCAAAGCAGCAATAAGAGATCTTTTCCTCAAACATATTATTCAGGCTAAAGGACTAGAAAAAGCTGAGTCATATGTTGACGTTTTGATGCCTACACCATCAGCCAGTCTTGAAGCAGCCAGTCTGCTCTCATCAGGCACCTCTAACGAATCTGGAATTGGAAATCTAATGATTATCGAGGTCGGAGGCGCCACAACTAACATTTATTCAGTGTTTGATGAGCCACCACCAAAATCGAATGTCATAAAAAAAGGTATCAAAGAAGAGAAGATCAAACGTACAGTTGAAGGAGATCTTGGCGTTCGAATAAGTGCTCCTAGTCTCCTTCAAATTGCAGGTATTGAGCAGATGCAAAAACTAGTTAAAATAAAGAACAAATCTGACATTTTAAAGCAAACACATCTGTTATCAAGTGAGACGAGTCATATTTCAAATACAGAAAAAGATCTAGACTTTGATGATGCTTTAACAAGACTTGCTGTGAAGTATGCTGTTGAAAGACATGTTGGATGGATCGATGAGATTCATACTCCTTCAGGAAAATATTATTTTCAAACAGGCAAAGACTTTGAAAACCTAAAAATTCTCATTGGATCCGGTGGCCCCATCGTTCATAGTAGAAACCCAACAATTATTTTAGATGAAGCCATAAGGAGAAAAGAAAGACCAGACATACTCAAACCAAGAAAACCTAAGAAAATCATCGATAACGATTATATTCTTTGGTCTATGGGTTTAATTTCAAGATCATACCCTGATACAGCTCTCAGGATGCTGAAAAGATCCTTAAAACCGGTTTAGAATAAAATTATAAGGCGTTACTAGACATGAGTCAAAAAACCAAAAAAACAATTGTCATTGGATCGCTCGGTGAAGATGTGCATGTAGCAGGCACATGGGGATTCGCTAACATAGCAAAGAAAGAAGGTTACAATGTAACACTTCTCGGCCCAGCAGTTTCAGTTAAGGAATTTATTGGGGCAATAATTGAGACCAATGCTAACATCATTGGGATAAGCTACAGGCTCAGTTCAGAATCAGCAAAATTTCATCTATCAAACTTAAAAAATAGCCTGCAAGAAGCAGGACTTCTTAATCGAAGATACTTTTTTGGAGGAACCCCCCCAACAGCAGTGGTCGCCCGTTCAATAGGAATATTCGAGAAAGTATTTGATGGAACAGAGCAAATTGAAGAAGTATTATCAATCCTCAGAGGACATAAGAAGAAGGGCGGTAATGAAATACCACCACAAAAAATAATCGAAAGGATAAGTTGGAAATCACCTTATCCAATATTAAGACACCATTTTGGTCTTCCCTCTCTCGAAGATACTATCAAGGGCATCAAAGAAATCGCAGAGAGCCGTGTACTAGATGTAATATCATTGGCTATAGATCAAGATGCACAAGAGCATTTTTTCTATCCTGAGAAACAAAAAATTGGAAGAGCAGGAGCTGGCGGAACTCCAGTCCGTTCCGAGGACGACTTGAGGGCTTGCTATGAGGCTACACGATGTGGAAATCATCCGATGATGCGATGTTATGCGGGTACAAACGATTTAATCCGATTCGCAGAGGTTCTTCATCGAACCATCCATAACACATGGGCGGCTATACCTCTTTTCTGGTTTAACCAGATGGACGGCAGAGGCCCTCTGGATCTTAATGAATCAATTAAGATTCACCAAGATACTATGCGATGGCATGGTCAACGTAACATACCAGTAGAGGTAAATGAGCCACACCATTGGGAAATGCGGTCAGCACCCGATACAGTCTCAATTGCTGCAGCATTTCTGAGCGCTTGGAATGCTAAAAAAATGGGTGTGAAGCACTATATATCAATACATATGTTCAATCATCCTCCTGGAGAAAGTTTTCAGGGAGATTTAGCAAAACAAATGGCTAAACTGCAACTGATTGAACAACTTCAAGATGAGACTTTCACAATTCTACGTCAAACCAGAACTGGACTTTTAAGTTATCCAACAGATTTGGATGAGGCTAAAGGACAACTAGCCTCATCACTGATGCTACAGATGGCATTAAATCCACAAATCATTCATGTAGTCGCTTTTTGTGAAGCTGATCATGCGGCAGAACCTCTGGATGTTATACAAAGTTGTAAGATTACACGGCGTGTGATTAAGAATTGCCTGGATGGAACTCCAGATATGACACAGGACCCGGTGGTCATAGAGAAGTCTAAAAGGCTCGCCGAAGAATCAAACATCATTCTTCAAGCCATCAAAAAGATAGCTAAACCGAATATTAAAGATCCATGGAGTGACGCTGCTACCCTTACACAAGCTGTTGCGCTTGGAATCATGGATGCCCCACAGCTTCTTAATGAGAGATATGCACGAGGAGAAGTAGCGACTGAAATAATAGATGGTGTATGCTGTGCTATAGATTCTAAAACTGGAAACATTTTTAGTGAAAAAGAACGCATCTCAAGAATTTTTGAAAAAATAAAGTCCCAATAAGTTTTATGTGTATTGAATACCAAATGTTATCGACTTTTGGCTACCAAGACTGTTAAATAGCTAAAGTTCATTGTAAAACAAATAAAATCTGGCAAACTAAAAACTAACAAATTCAGCAGGGAATCGTTTGACTTTATCTGGAAAAATTATCCCACAATATTTATTCCTGACAAAAGGTGTTGGAAAACATAAGGATTACCTGCAATCGTTTGAGTTAGCTTTGAGAAACGCAGGTATACATTATTGCAACATAGTAAATGTCTCAAGTATAGTTCCTCCAGGTTGTAAAATTATTCCACGCGAAAAAGGATTGTCTATGATTAAACCAGGCGAGATAACCTTTATCGTGATGGCTAGAAATTCAACAAATGAACCACACAGACTAGCGGCATCTTCAATCGGTGTTGCAATCCCGTCAGGGGAAAGTGATTACGGATATTTGTCCGAACATCACTCTTACGGGGAAAGAGATGAAATAGCTGGAGATTATGCTGAAGATTTAGCTGCGACAATGCTTGCAACAACTATGGGAATACCTTTTGATCCAGAAACGGCTTGGGACGAGAGAAAACAATTATTCAAAACTAGTACTTCGATAATCAAGACAACAAACATAACACAATCTGCCACTGGAGATAAGAATGGACTATGGACGACAGTAATTGCAGCAGCAGTATTTGTTCCCTAATCTTCTTTATAACGGTATTAAATCACAAAAGTAAAAACGTCCATCTCTTAGTACGATGTCACCTAATTCAAACTGTACCTTACGTTTAAACAATGGCCCGTCAAATACATAGGAATGAAATTCTCCATTTTCACCCATTGGATCTACATTAGAGGGTAAAGCCGACAGAAATTTTTCATCAAACAGTTTACCAACAAATTCCTTTGAGAGAATTTCAGAGTCAACACAGGTGATTACGGATTTGAATCCTAATTTTATGAATTCATTTGCTAGCTGAAAAGTATCTTTCTTCCACAAGGGAAATAAAGCAGTCATACCTATTTTGGATAAATTTTCTTCTCGATATTTCCTTACATTCTCTAGAAAAATATCACCGAAGATTATGGATCTAATACCATGAAGCAAATATTTTTTAAGAGTATTGACCATTTGAGATTTGTATTCTTTATCTGATGCATCTTTTGGAATGAATATTTTCTCAAGAGAATGACCTAGATATTCAACTTGTTTTTCTAGCATGATTCGACGTATACCGTGCATGCTAACTCGATCATAATCTTCTGTGAAAACAGTCAAAAGAGCGCTTATTTCGAATTTTTCAGCTTTCACGATCTGATAGAGTGAAAGGGCACTATCTTTCCCGCCACTCCAAGATACAAGTATCTTTTCTTTAGGGTACATTAGTTTATTACTTCGCGTATTAACTTCAATAGATTCTCAATATTTCTATAGCTAACGCTAGAAAATATTTAGCGCACACGCGCTGATCTATACGATTACTCCTCAGGATTTCCTTGAGATATTAATACGAAGGTAGTAGCTGTTGTTGTCCATATGGAAAGTAACCTGTTGACATACCTGGATAGTAACCTGTTGACATACCTGGATAGTATGGATAGGTTGGCTGCTGTTGCTGTTGTAGTGTAAAAGGATACATTGATTGAGGGGTTGGTGCGGTCTGTGGATTTTCATAACTTTGTGCTCCAAACCATGGAGAGGGATAGCCGTAATTATATCCTGGTTGAGGGGCATAGTATGGAAGTTGCGTAGAGTAGGGATCCATAGTTGACAATGGACTGTAGGATGGATATCCGTAAGGATAATATGGATTATAGGTCATCAATTTTCACCTAATTCTATTGAAAGTATGGATACATCTTAAAGCTTCTTATTATTAATGTGTAAAAGATTTCAAATCAATTACTAGCTTGTATCATTTCAGGCAGCAAAACGCTTACGACATTACATATATAAATCGATGTCACATTCGAAAGCCACATCTTAAATACAATATTTTCCTATAACTAACCAAAAGTAAAGGTGATATGAATGTCTTGGTATTCTCCATTACCGTATCCTATTTTTGGGCCACAAAGAATCTCATACCCTGGATATTACCAATCAATCTTTTCGCCATATTTTCCATTTCCAGTAATTCCGTCTTTATCTCCAGACTTGGCTTGGAGAGCACCATGGTATGCTCAAGAGATAGGCGTAGCTAGGGCAAGCCCCAGACAGTTCTTTCAGTGGTAAACATCCAACCTTCTCAATTTTAAATACAGAATTTTTTTTAAAAAATTACTTTCACAATTACTTCTAATGATTTTATCAAGCGTGCGCATATGCTTTCAGAGAGTTAAGATTAAACTCTCCCATTATTAGAATAGAGGAAAAGATTAGACAAGTTGGTAAAATCATAACGATGTTTAACATGAATATTCGATGGCTCACTATCACCATTTTTCTATAGGCATCGCAAGGATTTCTTGTATGGAAAGACGTTTCTCAGGTTTCCCTGCAAAAGATTCTTTCTGAGTAGAAGTTCTTAAAACTACAGCTGTATCAGCACCCTCCCCCGTACCTCCGACCGAGATTACCTTCGTTGATGATCCAATTTTTCCAATTTCCACGGCTACGACCGCTATCTCAATGGCTACTTTCATGCCTTGACCAAAGACAGATAGTGTCTCCGCAATGAGCTTCCACGCATCACCACACAGTGGAAGGAATGTGATATCAAATATATCTCTACGCAGATGCATATCATTCTCAGAAGATTCATCTAATCGATTTCGAATAAGTTTTCCCAAGGCACCTTTATCCGGATATGAT
>DAOUZW010000151.1 GCA_030671315.1 Candidatus Bathyarchaeota archaeon | reverse complement strand
TGCAATAGTTACTGGACATGAAAGTTGGGCTAAGAAAGGAAGTCAAGTTAACTGGGAAGGACTTGCAAAAGCGGTTGATACCATAGTCATCTTGATGGGTGTCTCCTCTCTGGAATCAATTATCAAAGGGATAACAAAAGGTGGCAGGCATAAAGATACTCCAGTTGCCATAATCGAGGATGGTACAACTAGAAAACAACGTGTAACGATTGGAAAACTATCAGATATTGTTGAGAAAGCTAGAAAAAGCGAAGTGAAGTCTCCAGCAGTTATTGTCATTGGTGATGTGGTTAAACTTAGAAAAGAATTGGCTTGGTTAAGAGGTTCAAAGCGTGAGTCTTAAGGGTAAAGTAGTTGCGATAGTCAGGCCTCCGGATCAAGTTAAGGAACTATCTGATGCAATTGAATCCTTAGGTGGTACACCATATGAGGCGCCTCTTATAGAAGTTAAACCTGCTAAAGATCAAGAATCTCTTATCAGACTGATTAAAGATACTGCTTCAGGTAGAATAGATATAATCGCTTTCATGAGTCATAACGTTTTAAGACATACCTTAGAGGTTTCAAAGAATGAAGGTCTGGAAAGATCATTCAAATAGCATATTAAAAAAATAAATTTGATTTCAATCGGGCCAAAGACGAAACATGAACTTGAAAAAATTGGATTTAACAATGTAAAACTGCCAGAAGAATACAGCTCCTTTGGCTTAATCAAACTTCTTGAGAAAACAGATCTTAAAGGTAAAAGAATTGGATTACCGAGAGCTAAAGGTGTCGATGATACATTAAGAGTTTCACTTGAGAAATTAGGTGCTGAAGTAATTGAGGCAGAAGCATATGAGGTTCAAGAAACTTCGGATATTTCTTTGGTAAAGAACCTAATTAGGGATCTAATTAGTGAAAAAATAGATGTTATTGCATTTACAAGTCCATCCACTGTGAGGAGCCTTATAGAAAATTCGAAAAAATTTTCAGATCTTGAAAAAGTTAAAGCAAGTTTACGGAAAATTGTTATTGCTTCTATTGGAACCACGACTAGAAAAGTGCTGGAAGAGCTTGGTTTTGAAGTACAAGTTACACCTTCAGAATTCACAGTAGAGGCTTTAGCAAAAGAGATCGCATCATATTTCGAAAAAATTGACCGCTTAACAAATTTAGAACTTGACAAACTAGATTTTAAAATACTTGAAGCATTGCAATTTGATTTCCCATTTGTCGAGAATCCTTGGGAGTATTTAGCTGAAAAATTAGGTATTGATTCTCAGAATTTATTATCAAGAATTAAGAGAATGATTGAACTTGGAATTATAAGAAAGATAGGTGGTTTTCCTAATCTTAAGAGAATAGGTTTCACAGCGTCTACTTTGATTGGTGTTAAGGTTCAACAAAACAAGCTTAAAGAAATTACGAACATCATTAATGATTGTAATAATGTATCACATAATTATTTGAGAGAACACGAATACAATCTATGGTTTACAATCACTGCAAAAGATAGCGAAGAAATTCAAAATATTATCAACTCAGTAAAGAATGTTGGAGTTTCTGAAGAAGACATTCTAAATCTTCCTACAGTAAAGAGTTTCAAGACTGATGTGAGATTTAGCCTACTATGAAAAGTTCTGAAAATATTCCTGATGATTTGGATATGAAATTAATGTCATTTCTTCAAGCTGGAATACCGGTAGAAGTGGATCCGTATAGAGAGATTTCAGAAAAATTAGGATTAAGTCGACAAGAAATTGTTTCAAGATTTAAAAGACTTCATGAAGATAGAATAATCAGGAGGTTGGGAGCCTCAATAGTTCCATTAAAATTAGGTTATCAAGCCAACGGCATGGTCGTCTGTGAAGTTTCAAGTGATAAAATTTCACAAATTGGTGAATATATAGCCAGTTTAAAAGAAATAACTCATTGTTATGAGAGAAAAACAATTCCTAATATTTGGAATTATAATTTATTTTTCATGATTCATGGATTATCAAAAAGTTCAGTTATAGAATATGTATCCAATTTAATGAAAAAATTTGGAATAAATAAATTTGAGATATTATTCAGTATTAAAGAGTTGAAGAAAGCAAGCGTAATGTTCTAGAGGATCCGTGGCTAACTTGATCAGGCTTACAGAATTACTTCATGGAGAAGGAACTGTAGCCAAGATTATGAAACATCGTCAAAAGGATCCTACATGTATACCCAGCAATCTATTAGCATTCTCAGAACAGAAGAGACCACTAATATTTTGGAATCTAACCAGCAGCTGTAATCTCAAATGTTCTCAATGCTACATAAATGCAAACAGTCAGCAATCCCAAAATGAATTATCTACACAAGAAGCCAATCGATTAATTGATGAAGCAGCAGCCTCTCGAACACCCTTACTAATGTTTAGTGGCGGGGAACCTCTTGTTAGACCAGACTTTTGGGAGTTACTATCACATGCCAAAGCTAAAGGTGTAAGGGTAGCAATCAGTAGTAACGGGATCCTGATAACAAAAGATGTTGTAAAGAGACTAAAAGAAAATAATGTTGAATATGTTGGTATATCATTAGATGGAGCTAAAGCTTCAACACATGATATGATTAGAGGTCAGAAAGGAAGTTTTGATAGTTCAATAAATGCATTGAAGAATTGTGTTGAAACTGGAATCAAATGTGGAATCAGAATTACTGCAACAAAAGACAATTACAAAGAGATTCCTGAACTAATAGATCTAACAGTAAAACTTGGTGTTCCAAGATTCTGTCTATATTGGCTGGTTCCAAGTGGCAGAGGAAAAAGCCAATACAAAAATAAACAGCTCAACAAAGACCAAGTTTCTTGGGTACTCGACAAACTGTATGAAGCAGCATCCTCTCTTGATCCAAAAAAAATAGAGATATTAACAGTAGATGCACCGCAAGATGCAGTATATGTTTTGAATCGACTGAAAAAAGAGGATCCGCAAAGATATGAAAAGGCCAGAGAAATCTTGGAGTTAGTCGGGGACACATGTAGTGCAGGTGATAGAGTCCTCAACATTGATCCTCAAGGTAATATCTATCCATGCCAGTTCGCACAGCTTGAAGTTCTGAAAGTGGGAAAAATAAAACAGGAAGAACTTGAGAAAATTTGGAACGATCCCACTAATGTTTCTCTTACAAATCTAAGAAATAAAGTTGACAAACTCAAGGGACAATGTGGGAAATGTGTCCACAAGAAAATATGTAGTGGAGGATGTCGAATTAGAGCCTACCATGAATATGGAGACATATGGGCTGAGGATCCATTCTGCATATCCTATCAAAACGAAGAATCAACAAATAAATGATACTTGATAAGATGTCAGATTAGCTATTCACGGTTCATATTTCGATGCTCTCACCAGCTAAGGCACACACGTTTAGCATTCATCTTGTTTTGGGATCCGTTGCTGGATCCATGTTTCGAGTCGGGAGAATATTTTATATTCGGTTAAACAGCACATTACGGTAGTTGATGGATTTGAAAGCTAGACAAATACAAGCATTAAATTTTAGGTCAGGACCCACAAAAAGTGGAGGCTCTCAAGAGTTTCGCCCTGTTGCAGGTGAAAT
>DAOUZW010000164.1 GCA_030671315.1 Candidatus Bathyarchaeota archaeon | reverse complement strand
TATTAACTGTCTAATCTTAATTTGTTCATCCCATGAGGTCATGACAGCTCCAATTATGGCGATTAGGATCCAAAAAGTTACAATTGGACCATAATATTCTCCGAGAAATATGAAGCTTAGAGGTATAACAAAAATCGATTGTATGCTAACTATAGGTGCAGCAGATGAAGCATCATATTTCGTCAACCCATAATACATGAGCAAATAAGCTAGGATGGATGTTCCACCTGATATCAGGGCATACGGTACTATTTCAATTGGAGGTAAAAAAATTTGTTCTGGGACAATTATGAATGATAAGAGTGGAAACATGAAGATTATCAATATACCTTGCAGATAAATTAATGAAACAAAATTCTTCATTTTGCTTGAAAGTAGATATTTCACTGTGAAAGTGAAAATTAACCAGAGAAAAGACGATATTATAACGTAGTAGACGATTAACTCCATTTAAGTCACAAAGTTTGCTGATGAGGTCTTTTACCGGTGCACTAACCTAGTTATATTCATAATGATTTGCTCAGAAGCAAGTAACTTTACTTTACTGAGAATCTAGCGCACACTAAATCGATTTCGATTTTACAGATTCGTATCGCTCTTTACCTTATAGGCACTATTACTCACACAAGGTTGTGTTCAAATTGAATAATCGCATCATTGGAGCTATCGAAGCGTTAGAATATATGCGTCGATTCGTTGAAAGCCTACATGGTGACGTAGTTATCAGAGAGAGAATTCTACGAGAAGTGAACCTATTGATCAGACTTCTATTGACCAGAAGATTTGCGGAATATGAAACCCGTATCTCCAAATATGATAAATATCGAACTTGCCAGTCACAAATTCAATTGACCGGTATTTGGAACTCGCTCTAATCCATAGCTAAAATTGATGAATCTTAAAATTATAATACTATTAGGAAATCATCTGTAGACATACGTAAGAATATGGAAGAAAAAATCTTTGCTCAGGTCGCGTATCAGTAATGAAGCAAGCCGCAATAATATATGATTCTAAGACTGGAAATACGGAAAAAGTGGCACTTGCAATAAGAGACGGATTGCAAAAAGGTGGACTAGAAGTATTAGTGGAAAAAGTTGAGAATGCTCATCATATCGACTTTTTCGATTATGATCTAATCTGTATCGGCTCCCCATCATACATGTGGCATCCACTTGATTCAATAAACAATTTCTTAACAAAGAAACATGAAAACTATCGAAGCAAAGGACTAATCAAACTTGCTTCACCAAAAGTTTCAGGAAAACACGCATTAGTCTTCTGTACTTATTCTGGCCCTCATACAGGGTTAGATGAAGCTATTCCAGTCTGCAAGATCATTGGGCAGTTCTTCGATCATTTGGGCTTTATTATAGTCGGCGAATGGTGTATTCTTGGAGAATTACATGCTTCTGAAGAGATAAGCACGAAAGGAAAACTGGGAGATATAAGAGGAAGACCAAACCAAGCAGACCTTGAAAAAATTAGTAATGATTCTGAGAAACTTGCCAGTAGCCTAAGTTAACTTGTATGGGTTTGATAGGAAGTTATCCCCAGTTTCACTGTTGAACCTGAATTTCTATAGTCCAAGAATCAAGGCCAACTGCCCATATATCAAGATAATAATCCCCTGGGCCATCATAAACGTAGCTGACTTCAGTTCCAGATTGATCATAAGATATGATTTGACCAGACGGTAATATAGTGATAGCGAAACCAGGATGTGTATCTCCTGCCTCTACAGAATATTTTACTCTCCAAACATCTTTTGATATATGGAATTTCTCTGTAGTTGTGGGCTCAGTACCGTAAAATATTCTCACTGTCACCCAATTCTCAGTAGCATTAGTTGGCGATGCATCACCATTAGTAGGTGTAATCACCATTGGAGTAATCGTCTCAACTTGGACTTTTGGAGCAACGAGATATCCAAACAATGTCCCCGCAAGAAAAACAACAACCAATAGACCAATGATTTTTAGAGGAGGTCTCTGTTTAGGTTGGCTTATTTGAGCAGTCTTCACCTTTTTTACTTTTGGACCTTGGGATACTGTCGACTTTCCACAGAATGGACAAAGATCGGCAGAATTGTGTATCTGCTTTCCACAATGCTTACAATATTTTCCTTGCTCGTTCTGGGCCATATCGCTTCATCATAAGGATGCTTTTACTTCGATAAATGAGTTTTTAATATTGAATGGATGACACACTCTACTCTTGTGTTTTACCACATTTTTTACAACATTTTATATCTACGCTAATCTGTTTTCCGCAAGATATGCTATATTTCATTGATTCTTTCTCATCGGGAATTTGTTTAGTGAGCGCTAGTGAATAAAATCATTGACCTGTAAACAGATCGTCATCAATGAATAAAAGAAGATGATTGGAAATAGTTGTTATCATAATCTAAGTTTTTGGTGGATCGAAGTATAGCATATTGTATGCATTTACTGCGTTTTTTATTGCCTCTTTTCTTTTTCCTTGTCCAATAAGAGATATAGCCGAATCATATTCTTGTTTTGCAGTTGATAGTTTGGGATTATCTGGTGAAATCTCTATGAGTTGATCTGCCAATAGGAGCATTTCATCTAGATATGTGTAGTTTAAGTATTGAAGATTCTCATAGTATTCCATCCTGTCTTGGTCGCCTTCGAACGGGTTTTTCTTTCTGGAAAGTTCAGCCACTCTACGACTAGTATCATTGATTGTGGAGAGTATTCTTTGAAGGTTGAATCTTGATACTGGTGTCGGGTATACAGCCCGTATTTTTCTGTGGTAGAAGAATCGGTAGATGGTTTGTATTCCTGAGCATAAGCCTCTACCCGTTCCGCCTGCTACAGCAATTCCCAATCCATATTTTCCATTTACATCGGTAATCTTTGCTGTGTCCATGAAATCTTTAGCTAGACCGCTAATGCTTCCCCAATATACTGGAGCACCTATTATGTAACCTTCGGCTTCCACCCATAATTGATCCAATTCTTCCGGCAGCTTTGTCTTCTCAGACCAGCTTTGTAGCGGATAATCTATAAGATACACCTTCTTCGCTTCTGAACCAGCCTTTTCTACTCCTTCAAGACATTTAGTGATCAATTGGTCAGTAACTTTTCCTTTACGTGGACTACCTACTATTCCGAGAATCATATTCAACACAACTATACTGATTAGAATAAGTAATTGATATTA
>DAOUZW010000035.1 GCA_030671315.1 Candidatus Bathyarchaeota archaeon | reverse complement strand
TTCAATTGTTATAGCGTCCTGCGGACAATTGCCAAGGCAAGCTCCAAGACCGTCGCAGAACTTATCTGAAACTAATCGGGCTTTTCCAGTAACTATTTTTAAGGCTCCCTCTGCACAATTTGGTATGCAAAGACCGCATCCATTACATTGGGCTTCATCAATTTTGATAATTTTACGTGTCGGCATTTCTTAACGTCGTTATATTTATATTCTCTCATTAATTAATCTGTCTCTAAATAAATGGGATATGTTTAAGACAATGTCAAGAAAAATGATTCACAATGGTTGGGTAGATTCTACTTGAATTCTAATTTGAAACCTGAAAATCTAACAAACAGGGTATCTAGCTTAGTTAATCTAATAGAATATCAAGACGATACTGTAGTCAGTAGAACATTGATCGATAAGAAATCAGGAACAGTCACTCTATTCGCTTTTGGAGAGAATCAAGGATTAAGTGAACATACAGCGCCATTCGATGCAATGGTCTTTGTAATTGATGGAGCAGTTGAAATAACAATTGGAAAAAATAAACATCGTTTGGGACAAGGAGAGACAATCATCATGCCAGCCGATATTCCTCATGCTTTAAAAGCTATAGAGAAATTTAAGATGCTCTTGATTATGATAAAATCTTGACAGCACTAACCATAATAAATGAAATTTCTATGATTTGAAAATAGAAGGTTAAATTATGTCACAATCTATGTTCTGTCATCAGTGTGAGCAAACAGCAAAAGGAACCGGATGTACCTCTCACGGTGTATGTGGTAAAGATGATCGTACGGCGGTACTGCAAGATCTCTTAATTCATGCCGTTAAAGGGATAGCAGTATGGGGTGAGAAAGCCCGTCAGCTTGGTATCAAAGACGAGATTTTAGATCGCTTTATTGCAGAAGCACTCTTCACAACAGTAACAAATGTTAATTTTGATCCTAGCCGAATTGCGTCGATCATAAGGGAAGCATACGATCACAAAGAAAAAATAAAGCAGAAATTTCTAAACGAGTATAAGCGAAAGCAAAGTAAAGATTTTGTAGATGCTGTACCTTCAACAGCAGAATGGAAACCCAGAGTTTCCCTTGAGGAACTGATTGATCAAGGTAGAAAGGTTGGAGTGCTTTCTAATCCAGAATTAAATGAAGATATCCAAAGTCTTAGAGAAATTCTATTGTATGGTATGAAAGGTATGGCCGCTTATGATGATCACGCTAGAATTCTGGGTTACACAAATGATGATGTGAGTGCGTTTTACTATAAAGGACTTACAGCCCTCCAAGATGATACATTAACGGCAGATGATCTTGTTGGACTGATCATGGAATTTGGAAAAGTCAATTTAAAATGTCTCGAAACACTTGATAAAGCACATACTAGTACATTTGGCAATCCCGAACCAACAAAAGTATATCTGGGTAAAAAGAAAGGGTCAGCGATCATCGTATCAGGACACGATCTTTTAGATCTTAAAATGTTACTTGAGCAAACCAGCGGCAAAGGCATTAACATTTATACACACGGCGAAATGTTGCCTGCCCATGCTTATCCTGAACTTAAAAAATATGAACAATTAGTAGGACATTTCGGTACTGCATGGCAAAATCAGCAAAAAGAATTCACTAACTTACCGGCAGCAATTCTCATGACAACCAATTGCATTCAGAAACCAAGTGATTCATATAAAGAAAATATCTTCACGACGGGATTAGTTGCCTGGCCAGGTGTAAATCATATTCCTGAAGATGAAACAGGTAAAAAGAATTTTGAAAAAGTTATTGAAACCTCAATAGCTCTCAAGGGATTTGAAGAAGAACAAGGAAGCGAAATAACCGTGGGCTTTGGCCATAATACTGTACTCAGTATTGCCGATCAAGTAATTAACGCTGTCAAAAGTGGAACGATAAAACATTTCTTTTTAATCGGTGGATGTGATGGAGCTAAACCAGGACGAAACTACTACACGGAGCTTGCTGAAAAAGTTCCAGATAACGCAATAGTATTGACATTGGCTTGTGGCAAATTCCGATTTAACACATTAGATTTTGGTGAAATCGGGGGTATCCCTAGACTCCTCGACTGCGGTCAATGCAACGACGCTTATTCTGCAATTGTAATTGCAACTGAGTTGGCAAAAGCGTTTGAATGTAATGTAAATGAGTTGCCACTCTCGATAATTCTATCCTGGTATGAACAGAAAGCTGTTTGTATCCTCTTGACCTTACTATCGTTAGGTATCACGAACATAAAAATTGGTCCATCGCTGCCGGCTTTTATCTCCCCCAATATTCTAAAGGTACTAGTGGAAAAGTTCAATTTAGCACCGATCAGTACACCTGAAGAAGAAATAAAGAATGCGATGGCATAAAATCATGAGTTCGCGATAAGTGATACTTTGACCTTTAAAGCCTGTCCGGGAACAAGGAATCTCATAGGACCTGGACAGATTATTATTAGAACATGTCCCTCATGTGGTGATGAAGTAGAATTTTTCAGTGACGAGACAGAAACCAAATGCATAAAATGCAATCACATTCTTCGACAAGAAGTGACGCCATCATGTGTTACATGGTGCGAGTACGCTGAGAAATGTATCGATGACATGAAAAATAGAGATATGATATCCTCACCTAGAGCCAAAGAGCTGGTTAATATGATTCCCCACAACAAAAAAAATCGTGAATAATAATTTTCTGTTAATTGGAGGTGAGAACATGCCTATTGATCCAGATTTTCAAACGAAATTAGAGACGAGTGGAGACCATTCAGGTCACAAAGTCTGGGGTGAAGTGAAACCTCCAGGAAAATTGGGAATTCATGGAACAAATGTAGCTGTCGACTTTGATGCCTGCGATGGTGATGGAACGTGTATCAATTTATGTCCTGTATCTGTGTTTGAATGGTTTGAGACTCCAGGTCATCCTCTTTCAGAGAAAAAATCTGATCCAGTCAACGAAACTGCATGCATTCAATGCATGGCTTGTGAGATGCAGTGCCCCACAAAAGCGATTAAAGTAACTTCGCCTTGACTTATTTACGCTTCCTACGCTGTATTAATATCCATCCGAAGACCACTGCTAATATTATTGCCAAGACTCCTGCTGATAAGGGTAGTATTTGATAATAGTCATCAGTTCCATTTGCTATATTATTTTGTCCTGTATTTCGAAGATCATTAGCCATATGCTCTATTTCTATTCTATCATTTAGTAACTCATAGAATCCATGCCACTGAACATAATCAGGGCCCATCATGAACGCACCCATTCTAGCCCTACGTCCTTCATGATGCCACATCTCATAGATCTTAAACTCTATAGGTTCATCAAAACCAGTTTTAGTCAGTAAACCATCTTCATACAACTCATCTAGAATTGACTTTGCAGAACTGTATCGATCATTATACAGCTCCACTACAATGTCAGCTTGCTCATAGTAATTATCGACCCATATCTTCGAATGGCATTGGGTGCACACCTTTTTCATTCTTGATAGTTTCACTTCCCAAGTAGTTCCATCACTGAAATTAACTCCCAATGAGCTTGCAATATTATCTGTGCGTCGAGAAATCGGTATTTCTAGCTCCCAACTCAACCTTGAACTGACATCATGTGTTGAAGGAACCATTGGAGCACTTGACATGTGACAACCTGCACACGTGGGTGCACGATAATCTATACCCGCTTGCCAATCCTTCACATCCCATCCCCATTTATCATGTTCAGATGCATAGATATTGCCATGTTTTGATTCAGTAAAAATCTCCAATTGTGGATGATCAGGACCCACATGACATTGACCGCATGTCTCTGGATGCCGTGCTTCTCGAATAGAAAATGTATGACGTGAATGGCATGAAGAGCAGCTTCCCCTACTCCCATCTGGATTTATTCTTCCGATTCCATTATTAGGCCAGACTGTGAAATCTTCAATCGATTTCCCTGTCATATTGGTACCATGACAAGCTTGGCATCCTCTCAAAGTTGCTGCATCGGGTATTTCTTGACCTTCGCTAACAATGAAACCCCCCTCCATCTGACTTTCAATATATGGAAGCTTTTCAGTGTCGAACAAATATTCATAATATACTGCGCCAAGAGAATGAAGGCTTTGTTTGAATTCTTCAGCTTGATTGCTATGGCATTTAGCGCAATCTTGAGGCGACACTACGTGTGATATCTCGAATCCATTATGTGAATAAGAATCTGGATCAGAAGTGTCAGCTTGATGACAGTCAATACATGTTGTACCCGCTTCTGCATGTTTACTGTTTTCCCAATCCAAAGAGATCACTTGAAGGACTTGAGAGCGAGTATGACAGTCTATGCACTCATCACTGGCAACGGCTTCTTCACCAGAATCATCTACGGAATTTTGTGCTTCAACAAAAAACCGAGAATTAAATACGTAAGCGCGCGCGTTATCTTCAGTAATAATACTGGTTGATTGAAATTCAAATTGACTACATGTTGTATATAGGACTAGAACAACTATTATTGCACATGCCAGAAATTTGGTGAATCCTTTTCGATTTTTTAAAAACCAAGCTCTTCCCTGATTATACGCCAGAAACGCAGCTCCGATGATAGGAATTAACAATGCTATTTCTTTTGATAATATTGTTAGATTATTTGTCAAATATGAGAAACCACAAAAGATTTCGTTCAGAACAAGTTTGGGACTTTGACTAATCAAGATCGAAGACGCAATTAATGCTACTATTATTGATGGAATTATAATGCTAGTTGGGCTAAGTCTTCTCATTGTTAGTCTAGATTTGTAACTCTTTCAGTTTTAAAGCCTTGCCTAAATACAGGTCATAATCTTCTGGATTAAAGCTAAAATATTCGATGATATTTGAATAAAGATAATAATCAATCACAAGATCTGATTCAAGAGTGAGGAAGTTTGAAATGAGTTTCAAAGAAACTATACAATCCATTATTGATAGACTTCAAGGAAGTGCTGTTGTCAAAACAGTATATGGTGAACCTGTTAAAGCTGAAGGTAAAACAATAATTCCGGTCGCGAAGATTGCCTATGGATTCGGAGCAGGTTCTGGTTCAAGCAAAGAAGAAGATGAACAAGGCGGGGGAGGCGGAGGAGGAATTGCTGTTAGACCAAAAGGTGTTCTCGAAATAACTCAAGATGAGACCCGCTTCATATCGTTTGATGAAAACAGAAATATGATCATTGGTCTAATATTGGGCCTATTTCTAGGTCTTATGATAATTCGAAGAACATCTAAGAAGTGATTTCATCAAACGCGCGCACTATACTATATCGTCTGACTTAACGAATTGAACACCTTCATCCATCATTTTTTGAAGGGCATTCGATAGATGACCGGGTGGTGAATCAATAGCCTTCGATAAATCTATGGGTAAAACCACATCAAAACCTAAATTTCTCCCATCAATCGCAGAATAATAAACGCAATAATCCAGTGCTAGACCACAAAGAAATACTCTCTTAATTCCAAGCGTATTTAGTAATCCCGAAAGGCCAGTATATGTCTTCATGTCATTTTCAATGAATGTCGAATAACTATCAACATTTTGATGATAACCCTTTCTAATAATTGCATTAGCGAATCTTCCTTCTACATCTGGATGGAATTCAGCACCTTTAGAACCTTGAACACAATGATCTGGCCAGAGAACAGGACCAATCCCTTCGGATTCAAATGGTTCAAAGGGTTCTTTGTTGTGGCTACTAGCGAATGAATGATGTCCTGGAGGATGCCAATCTTGAGTCATGACTACAATATTGCCATGATTATGAAATCTTTCAGCAAGAGAGTTTATTGGAGAAATTATCTCGTTTCCACCATTAACGGGAAGTGCCCCTGAAGGCAAGAAATCATTTTGCATATCTACGATTATTAATGAGTCTTCTTTTTTTAACTCAATTTTTGAAACTAATTCCAAGTCGCTGATGGTGAGCATATCAACAATGGTTGAATCTGGATTTGACTTTTGCATCATTGAAGTAACACCATATGTTGCTGCGACGCCGGCGGCAACACCTACAGCAACTCTCCCTATGAAGGCTCGCCTTGATAGACCTTTCTTATTAAACCGTTTTTTTTCAGTCATTTACAATTATTCTTCCTTTAATTTTCAAGTCAATGAAAAAGGTATGAGCTAGTAACAATCTTCTTCCTTTCCAGACCTCAGGAGATCTCAATTGTACATTAAAAAAGTTACATAAAATAGCACGCACTAGGTAAGGAGTTAGTATGTGAAGCTTGAAGAGATTGCTGAGTCTCTCCAATGGTGAATACCTCAGGATTACGATTGGGACCAAGAAAGAGAATGAAAAATTCATAGAAATGTGCAAGAAACTCTTTCATAATTGATCTTTAACTATAAACTCGTCATTTTCGATTATTTCTTGGCTCAATAGTACTACTATTTTCAGTAGTGTTAATAAGCCACCTCAATAAAATAGGAAACTCAGGTGTATAATATGCCATTCATAGGACCGTGGGAAATCGCGCTTATCTTAGCAATAGTTCTGCTTGTCTTTGGACCAAAGAAACTTCCAGAACTAGCCAAATCAATGGGTGATGCGATTAGACAATACAAGTCCGCTGTGGATGGAGGTGGTGGATTGGTTCCAGGATCATCGACACCAGGTGCTCCCAAAACTGCCTATCCTGCTGTAGAGCCGCATGTCCAACCTATATCGCCACAAGCAAAGTCAGCCGAAGTTCTGCTTGATACAGCTAAGAATTTGGGAATCAAAACCGAAGGTAAGACAATGGATCAGATCTCAGAAGAAATAGCCGAGAAGGCTGGCCAAAAACAAAGTAGTGTAGAAAAGTCTGAAACAGAAAAAGTTAGCAAACCTGAAACAAAAGAAGAGAAAAAGTAAGCGCACTTCTGAAAAAATATAAGATTAAAAATTCTCTTAATGCTAATTTTTCTCTGATATTTCTCTATCCTGAAGAACATATCGGAGTAGGGCATCCTCCACTATATTCAGATTCCACGCTAACATAGTCTACTCCGTCACTCTTTTTCGGTGTCATAGATCCAATTGTAAGTACTTGATCTGTCTTACTGCCATAACGATATACAGTAATGCCTTTACACTTCATTTTATAAGCTAACCAGTAAGCCTTTTCGACATCATCAGGTGTTGCTTCTGCAGGGAAGTTTATGGTCTTGGAAACTGCATTATCTACATATTTCTGAAATGTAGCTTGCATTTTCACATGCCATTCTGGAGAGATATCAAAAGCGGTAACAAAGAGTTTTTTGATATCTTCAGGGATCTCTTCTATATCATGAATTGAACCTGTCCGTGCAATCTTTCTGATAAGCTCTTGACTATAGAATCCTCTCTTTTTAGCAGTTTTCTCAAACTCTGAATTGACCTCAGTAAGTTGGGTTCCGCCCATTACATTTCGAATAAATGCTATAGCAAACAGTGGCTCTATTCCACTGCTTACTCCAGCGATGATTCCAATGGTACCGGTTGGAGCAATAGTCGTTACTGTGGCATTTCTCATTGTCTTGTATCCACGATTCTTCCAAATACTTTTGTTAAAATTTGGAAAAGATCCTTTTCTTTCTCCTATCTCAATTGAAGCTTTATGCCCTTCTTCTTGAATGAATTTCATGATTTTCTCGCCAGATTTTAAAGCTTCTTTTGAATTGTATGGAATATTCATTTTTAATAGAGCATCTGCAAAACCCATGATTCCTAAACCGATTTTTCGGTTGGCTTTGGTAATCTTTTCAACTTCTGCAGTAGGGAATTTATTGACATCTATAACATTATCAAGAAAATTCACAGATTTCTTGACAGCAATTCTAAGACTTTCCCAATCCAATTCTTGTTCATTGACAAATTTTGCAATATTAATTGAACCGAGATTACATGATTCATATGGTAAAAGGGGCTGTTCTCCACAAGGATTGGTACTTTCTATAGTACCTATCTCTGGGGTAGGATTGTGTCTATTGATTTCATCTATAAACACCAATCCAGGATCACCTGTCTTCCAGGCTGAAGTAATGATGAGTGTCCAGAGGTTTCTGGCCTTAGTCTTTGTCACAACCTTGCTAGTACGAGGATTAACGAGCTCAAAGTCTTTGTCATTCTCTACAGCTTTCATAAATGAATCTGTTATTGCAACTGAGAGATTGAAGTTTGTCAGGAAGCCTTCTTTCTCTTTAGAGGTTATGAACTCAATTATATCTGGGTGATCCACTTTGATAATTGCCATGTTTGCTCCTCTTCTTCTTCCACCTTGTTTGATTACGTCGGTGGATGTGTCGAATACTCTCATGAAAGATAGGGGGCCGGACGCAACTCCTCCTGTTGACCCAACAAAATCTCCTTTCGGTCGAAGTTGAGAAAAAGAGAATCCAGTTCCGCCACCGCTCTGATGTATAATGGCCATGTCTCTTACCGTATTGAATATCCCGTAAATGGAATCAGGAACAGGGAGAACATAGCAGGCAGATAGTTGACCGATTTTTGTACCAGCATTCATAATTGTTGGTGAGTTTGGAAGAAATTCAAGTTTTGACATGATCTCATAGAATTCATTCTCATTCTGAGTTGCTTTGTCAGGATCATTTTTGGCTTCAGCTGATACGACTGCTTTAGCAATTCTATGG
>DAOUZW010000060.1 GCA_030671315.1 Candidatus Bathyarchaeota archaeon | reverse complement strand
AATTAAGCCTAGACGAGTTTCTCACTATACCTGTCGAGACAAACATGAGATCCACACCGTCAGCGTCTCCCCTTGACCCAATCTCCACCATAGTAGATTTAATGATAAAGGGAAATAGTGGAGCTATCGTCGTTTTAGAAGAAGAACGACCCGTTGGAATAATCACTGAAAAGGATGTGTTAGAGAGGGTCATTAAGGCTAAGAAAAATTTCGAGTTAACTCTGGTCAAGGATATAATGTCCAAACCTGTTGTATCCATTGAAGATAAACAGCCGATAAAAGATGCCTTGAATATTATGCATAAACGTAACATCAGAAGACTAATCATAACCAAAAATGGCTTCTATATTGGCCTAACCACGGAGAGGAGACTTCTTGAGGTTGCGCACGGTCTCTATTTGACGAAGAAGTACAGTGTAATTAAAAGTGTACCCCACGAGGACGGTGGGAAAATAAGGGTCGCCTATTTGAGTACTTATCCACCGCGTCAGTGTGGAATAGCAGTTTATACTAAGGAACTTGTTGGTGCCATATCTATTCTTCAGGCGGTAAAACCACCGGCTATTGTTGCGATTAACGATAGGCACGGTCACTATGATTATTCGATTGAGGTGAAGTCTCAGATTGATCAAGGTGACATTGAATCCTATGCAAATGCTGCTAGCTACATCAATAAGTCTGACATCGACATTGTGAATCTTCAACATGAGTATGGCCTATTTGATGGAGTATGGGGTGAACACGTCATTACCTTCTTGGAGAAGCTGGAGAAGCCAGTTATCACCACACTCCACACTATATTGCAAGAGCCGGTTATGGATGCGAAAAGAGTTATGGAAGGAATCTTTCAACGCAGTGATTTTGTTATCGTGATGGCGAGACTTGGTATAAAAATGCTGGAGGAACAATACGGGAGCTTGGCTGATAAGATCAGATACATTCCTCACGGGTGTCCGAACGTCCCCTATCTTGAGACTGGAGTACACAAGAAAAGCTTAGGCTTGGATGGCCGAGTGGTATTATCAACTTTTGGTTTGTTAAGTCGGGGAAAAGGAATAGAGTATGCTATAGAGGCTCTACCACAACTGGTGAAAGAAGACTCCCGAATTCTCTATCTGATCATTGGTGTGACACATCCGGAGGTTAGAAAACAAGAAGGCGAAACATATCGAGGGTATTTACAGAGTTTAATTGAATCCTTTGGATTGGAGAAGAATGTCAGATTCGTAAACCGTTTTCTGACACGAAACGAGGTGATAAAATACCTTCAGGCTACAGATATCTATATCATCCCTTACCCTAACCGAGAACAGATTAGCAGTGGAACACTCTCATATGCTCTCAGTACAGGGAAAGCCATAGTTACCACTCCATTCCTTCAGGCCGAAGAGGTAGTGTCTGATGGCGTGGTCATGGGATCCAACTTCAAGGACCCTCATTCCATCACCGACTGCGTGACAACCCTGCTTAAAAACAATGAGACCCTTGAAAGATATCGGACTAGGGCCTACGACTACAGCAGAAATATGATATGGCCAAATGTCGCCATGAAGTACGTTAACCTTGCCTACCATGCACTTCAATCGTGAGATTTTTTATTGATACCTAAATGACACGTACGTCGGTCTACATAAAAAAGAAATCTCATTAAATGAGGAATATTCTCCAGCGTGCACTAGCGTGGGCTACATAAATATGATGAACCCATATGATGAGGATAGAATAGAATTTATCTCATAAGGCTGTGCAGTAACTGAAAGCCCTTCTTGTAGAGTGTATTATACCCAGACATGCCTCACGAATAAATGAAGTAAGTGATATCGCAAAGGCTGCTAACTATAATGTAATCGGCCAAATTACACAAAATCGAAAAGCCATTGATCCTGCCTTTTACGTAGGCGAAGGAAAACTTGACGAGATCAGAAGAACCATCGAAGAAACTTCAATTGAGGTTGTGATCTTTACTCAACAACTTTCTGCTGGTCAAATATTCCGAATAAAAAAGAAACTTGGTGATAGAATTCGCGTTCTCGATAGAAATTTACTCATTCTCGAAATCTTCGAAAAACGTAGTGCTACAAAAGAGGCCAAGCTTCAAGTGACATTAGCCAGATTACGCTACACATTTTCCTGGGGTAGAGAATCAGTTAGGATGCAAGGGATTACCAGCGAACAAATGGGACGAGGCGGCCCAGGCCAGTACCCCTACAAAGCCTATGAATCAGCGTCACGTAAACGAATAAGCAAAATCGAAGGTCAACTCCGAGAAATAAGATCGAAGAAAACTCATCTTCGCGAGTATCGAGGAAAAGCTGGATTTCGAATCGTGGCTTTGACAGGCTACACTCAAAGTGGGAAAACTACCCTATTCAACAGACTAGCTTCAGAATCAAAGGAAACAGGGATGGGCCCCTTCACTACGCTATCAACATTTGCACGAAAAGTCTCAACATCTTCACAAAGAAAAACTGATAATTCATTCATAATTATTGACTCAATTGGATTCATAGAAGATCTCAATCCTCTGCTTCTGAACGCGTTCCACACTACCCTGAGTGAACTAGTAAATTCCGATCTAATTCTTCTGTTTGTAGACGGCAGCGATAAGATTGAAATCGTGAAAAGAAAAGTCTTGTCCGCTCGTAAAATCATGGATAAACAACTCAGTGGAGTCCCCGTTCTAATATGCGTCAATAAGATCGATATTACGACGCATGAACACTTGGACAAAGTACTTGAAGAAATTCGTAAAATATTCGATACAGAGGAAATATTAGAGGTAAGCTCCAAAACTGGAGCCAACTTGCCAGAACTTCTATGTAAGATTACTGAGATGCTGGCTATGAAAGTAACTCAATAGTTAAGCGGGTTCTAAGGAGATTTCTTGAGGAATACT
Organism: Candidatus Bathyarchaeota archaeon; assembly: GCA_030671315.1. Taxonomy (GTDB): domain Archaea; phylum Thermoproteota; class Bathyarchaeia; order 40CM-2-53-6; family RBG-13-38-9; genus RBG-13-38-9. The sequence continues at coordinate 3,872 of DAOUZW010000060.1, read as the reverse complement.
TGCGATTGGATAATCGGTTTCATCCAAAAAGCAGTTGGAGGCTTCAACCAAAGGTTTCTAATATTTGTTTATTTCTCAACTAAGTTGGAAGCTTGGACATAAATGCGGATAGAGAAAGCTGATGATGCAGAAAGTGTCGTGAGGAAGTACTTGCTCGGTACGAGAACCCAACACGGAAAGATCACTTCTTTGACTACAGAGTGGGAAACCAAAGGCCCCGATGAAAAAGGCCTCTGGAAGATCAAAGGATTTTACGTCACTGAGGCAGATGTAAGAGAAGAATTTACGGCAAGTGTGTCGTCACGTGGAGAAGTACTAATCACCAGTTCAGGGAAACAAAAACCGCCTTTCGGTTAGAATTGCCCGGCTAAATGTTGGTGTTCACCAGCTACGGCATAAATAATGAGAAGCGCGCGCTAGTTACATGGTGGATTGTAGTGGTTAATCAGTAATTGTTCAATTCTTTTTCTATCATCTTGTGTTGAATTAGGCATCCTATGGAAGGCTATATACGACTTCTGAATTGAACCTGCATGTTTTTCCCAGCAATTGTATCTATTGTGAGTACGATAGAAACTCCTGTAGGAAAGTCTCTCGGATTCGCTAATATATAATGCATGATAGACTTTTTCTTCTCCTGAAAGCATCATAATGGCATATATGCCCGTCATGTAGGGAGGCCCACTGAAGAAGAGGATGAGATCCTTCAAACTCTATGTCTCCCAATTTGATAACCAAATCTGAATCCCCTTATGACTCTTAGGTATCTCAAACATAAAAATTGGGACAGCCAAATTAGTATTGTAAGCGTGGGACGACGAGAGAAATATCTTCACTTAAAATCCTTGGACATCAAATTATCTTCGCCTAAAGTTTGATGAAAAATGAGGCTGGGAAAATCAGCTCTGTAACAACAGCGTGCGTGTATAAGTGAAAGGTACCAATGAATGAATTATGCGGCTAACCAAGAAGTTTTTTGCCCGCCTAGTATTAATTGAGTCAAGGGTATGAATCGATGGATCTTCCAGAATTATTGAATTTGCTTCAAGCTACAATAGTATCAGTGGTTATGATTTCAAGTTCGGCCTTGATATGCTTAATAATTCAACATCGCTATGGTAGAATTGTTGATAGGCTTCGGAAGTTAATATCTGATCAGCGTGAGCTTAGACAGATCGGACATTCAAAAAAACTAACTCAAATACCCGATGAAACTTTGGTTTTAGGAAGATTACAAAATATCGACGCCCAGATTGAACTTCTATTGAACAGAGGTTTAAAACTCAAACGTGCACTATTGTTAAACTTCTCAGCAGTATTCGCTTTCATATTTACTTCATTCCTGATACTTGTAGGTTCTATCCTCATTCCGACAATAATTATCCCACTTGTAGCGATAAGCTTCTTTTGTGGAATGTTCTTGCTATTATTGGGCACAATATCAACAGTAAACGAGATTGCAAATTCATATGACGCAATATCTAAAGAAGTAAAATTTGCAAGGTTTGAATTCTCTGACAAGTAGAATATCACAACGTGCGCTTAATCGTGATTAAAATTCATGGATGAAGAATTACGAGCTAGCTCCCTTTAGACATTTTCTCTATATGTCTTCTATTAAATTCATTGAAGATTTCTTGAAGTTTTATTCCTTTTGATGCTAGTAAAATCATTAAATGGAAAATTAGATCCGATTCTTCAGAGACAAGTCTTTCTGAATTTTCTTTTGTTGCTAAAACGACTTCTTCTGATTCCTCTGAGATTTTACTTAATATTTCACTTTCCCCTTTATCCATAAGTTTCTTAACGTAAGATCTATCATCACCGGTTCGTGATCGTTCGAGTATTACTTCATAAATTCTTTCCAATATCGCAGCTTTTGGGTTTAATTCCTCTTCTTTCACAGTTGGATTGTGAAAGCAACTTTCTTGATTTGTGTGGCAACATGGCCCAATCTGCTGAACTTTGATCAGAATAGCATCATTGTCACAGTCAAAAATAATATTCTGAACCAAAGAGAAATGGCCTGATTCTTCTCCTTTCATCCATAGCTTTTTTCTAGTTCGACTCCAAAAATGAGTTTTGCCAGTAAGCAATGTTTGGATCAATGATTCTCTATTCATGTATGCTTGCATCAATACTCTATCATTAGATGAATCTTGCACGATGGCAGGTATGAATCCGTTACCTTTATCAAAATTTACTTTTTCTGCAATTTCTTCTGCTTTTTCTTTACTAAATTGTAAGACCATGGTTCCATATCTCTGGATTATCTATAATCTAACTGGAATACCATTTTTCGTTATGTAACTTTTAACTTCTGAGATTGGATGTGTTCCCCTATGGAATATTGATGCGGCAAGTGCAGCATCAGCTTTTCCTTCAATAAAAACCTGAAGAATATGCTCAGGTTTTCCAGCTCCTCCACTTGCTATGATAGGAATGTTTGTTGATTCAGAAATTTTTCTCGTTAACGAAATATCGTAACCTGACTGTGTTCCATCGCAATCCATGCTTGTTAACAATATTTCTCCGCCTTCTAATTCTTCTACTTTTTTAGCCCATTCTATGACATCAATTCCTGTCGGGATCCTTCCGCCTTCCAGATAGACTTCCCACCAACATGACCCCTCGGCTGTTTCGACAATTGTTTTTTCCTCATTTTTTTTATAAACACGTTTAGCATCTATTGCTACTACGATGCATTGGGAGCCGAATGCATCTGCTGATTTTTTAATCAGTTTTGGTTCTTTAACTGCTGCTGTGTTTATCGATACTTTGTCTGCGCCTGAATCAAGTACATCTCTAATATCTTCTATTGAGAGTATTCCCCCTCCGACTGTAAAAGGTATGAACAATGTTTCCGCCGTTCTTCTGACTGTATCTAACAGAATTTTTCTTTTTTCATGAGAAGCTGTAATATCTAGGAAAACAACCTCATCAGCACCTTCTCTACCATACGCTTGAGCAAGTTCTGCTGGGTCGCCTTCATCCATTAGATTAACAAATTGGACACCTTTGACAACTCGACCTTCTCTTACATCTAGGCAAGGGATTATTCTTTTAGCCAGCACTTTTCACAACTTCCAAAGCTTCTCTTAAAGTAAATCTATTTTCATAAAGGGCAGTTCCGATGATAACTCCTTCAACATCAATTAAAGCAAGTTCACGAAGATCTTCGAGATCTTTTATTCCACCCGAGGCAATTATGGGAATATCAAATAATTGAACAAGCCTTTTTGTATCGTTGAGTGCTGGTCCTTTTAATGTGCCATCAGCGTTCACTGAAGTAAAAATTATTGCACCTACACCTAACTCGACTAATCTTTGGGCAACTTCAATATACCCTAGTGCAGTCTTACTCTTCCATCCATCTATTGCTAGCCTTCCATCTTTAACATCGATTGCTCCCGCGACTCTCTGTTTTCCAAAAGTCTCAGATATTTGTGAGATCAATTCAGGATTTCGAATAAATGCAGTGCCAAATATTGCTCTTGTAACTCCAAGTTCAAGTATTTTTTCAGCTTTTTCAAAAGTCCTTATTCCGCCACCAACTTGAACCTTAATGTCGACCGATTTGATTATTCTTTCAATTGTCTCGATGTTTCCACCTAGGCCTAATGCGGCATCAAGATCAACTATATGCAACATTTCAGCTCCCTGAGTTTGAAATGATCTTGCTGCTTGAGTAGGATCCTCATAGTATTGTTTCGATTTTGATGGGTCACCTTGAAAAAGTCGAACACATTTTCCATTCATTAGATCAATTGCTGGGATAAGTATCACTTGAGCCTCTACTTCCTTATAGTGTTAACATAATTTTTTAGAATATTCAATCCTGTTTTTCCACTTTTTTCTGGATGAAATTGTGT
>DAOUZW010000148.1 GCA_030671315.1 Candidatus Bathyarchaeota archaeon | reverse complement strand
TAAATAGAAATAGGAAATTTCGTCTATTTTGGACACTTGGATTTGCATTTGATGTAGATGTGCCTGAAGATCTGAAATTACTTAAAAATTTAAGGAAGAAAAATCCATTGCTTAGGTGAGACTATTCTAATTCATTGGTTTCTTCTATCAATAATATCTAGGGTTGATGGACCAGTTCCGATTAAGGTAACCGGTCTATTTGTTTTACTTTCAATATTTTCAATGAACTCTTTTGCTTCTTTAGGTAGTTCCTCAAAGACTTTTAGCCCTGCAGCTTCGGGAGCTATCAAATCTATTTTTGTAATGGCCAATTGTGTAGCACCATTTAGCATGATTGCCCTCTTGGCTAGATTGAAATCAAAAGGAGCTGCCCTACGCTCACGTCGAGTCACTGTTCCATACTCTATCCAGCCTCTCTTAACTACCTCTTCACGGTTCAGTTGTCCCTCAAGAGTACCTTCACCGACTCTTGTCACGAATGCTTTGAAGACTAAGGTGATATCTGACACTCTAGTAGGGCCAATGCCAATGTCAGAACATATGGCTGCTGCACAAACATCCTTCGATGTGCAAAATGGGTAAGTGCCATGGTACAATGATAGAAAAGTACCTTGTGTTCCTTCCACCAATATGTTTCCATTTTGTTCTATGACATTATTGATTTCTTGGGGTACATCTACAATATATTTTGAAAGTTCAGGAATATCTTTTGCCAATTTTGCAACACGGAAAACTCTATCGGCATTGCATGCTCCGACTCCACTCTTAGTTGACCCTACTTTTTTTGATAGATGAGCTGAACTCATTTCTGCTTGAATATGTTTCTCTTCAATGATGCCGCATTGTGAGTCGAGTCCGACCCTTGACTCGGTTTCTGTTAAAGTTATTTCCTTTAAGAAGACTTGCGGATCAACAGATACTCCAGGTCCAATCAGTAATTTACTGTTTTTATTTGTGAATCCACTAGGGATCATTCTAAGGGAATAGGTTTTACCTTCAAATTGTACAGTATGGCCTGCATTTGGACCAACTCCCCCTCTCACTATTACAGATGGTTTATCTTTTAACGCCAGATAGGCAATTAGCTTGCCTTTACCTTCATCACCGAAAAAGCCTCCAACAACAACGTTACACGGCATAGTAACAATCCTCAATGTCTTTTCGAGATCGTTGTCTCTAAAAGACTTGTCATCAGTTAAAAAATTATAATCCGTTACATGGGAAAGAACAGTTTGAAATAGAATTTGCCGGTGTTGGTTTATTTAGATTCGATGGTCAAACATATTGATACTTTTTTTTAGATGACCTAACAATAGAGTAACGATATAATCTATTGCCTTTCAATTCGAATTTCAAAGGCATATTTTTGGCTACTAATTCAGGATCTAGAATTACCTCTCTAGTTATTCTACGTTTTGGAAACCATAGTGAAAGAATCATTTGGGATTTGTGTCCTAGTTCTATAAGTCGATAATAGTAATGGGCTAATGTTTCAAGATCGTCAGGGTAGATATACATCTGATCTTGAGAACAACGCTTGCATTCAACGAGTTTTGTTGTACCCTTCTCCGAAAATATGATGACGTCAATCCTCAAGCTTCTTGAGCTATGTATGCGTGGATATTTTCTATATCTATTCATGACTTTTTCTTCATGTCTTCTTCCTTAATGATATCTAGTCACAAATTACACCTATGGCTGAGAATCTTGTAATGATTAAACCATCAAAAGATATGGTGATTACTTTAATTCTTCCGCATAATATTTGTAAATTATTACTTTTGTCGAACTCAGACCAAATCTTCTATAAGTAATATGCACCTTTTGATGAAAGTAGTGGTGAATTTATTGTCTGGAAGGCAGCCGAAAGCTCGTTTTTCAACGAGATTACCGGATGGGAATTTCTTAAGTTTGGCAGTCTGGTCAGGAAAATCGGATCCTTCTGCGGAGGTGATTACTATCCAGGTAAGAGGTTTAAAAGATGAAATATGGGAAACCGTTGGTAGACTTGCGGTATACAGAACCTCTGATGGGAAATATTCAATGCTTCCAGAAAGGTCGCCCGTACAGACTGAAAAGTCAGAATCTGATCAATAAAATCGCATATGACTTCACTTAAGCATAATCCAAAGAATGTTATAAGAATACGATGAAGTTGTTTGTAAAGTTGTGACGGTGAATGCGGTGAAATATGTCTTCATTACAGGTGGAGTAATGTCCGGGATTGGTAAAGGGGTTACTGCAGCTTCTATAGGAAAGATACTGCAATCCCGGGGGATGAGTGTCACTGCAATCAAGATTGATCCATACCTCAATGTAGATGCCGGAACAATGAATCCGTATATCCATGGTGAAGTCTTTGTAACTGAAGATGGTGGAGAGACTGATATGGACCTAGGGACCTATGAAAGGTTCTTAGACATCAATATTCCAAAAGATCACAACATCACTACAGGATTGATCTATCTATCAGTAATAGGAAAGGAGCGAAAAGGGGAGCTTCTAGGAATTTGTGTCCAAATAATACCTCATATCACCAACGAAATCAATAATAGAATTCGATCTATAACTAAAAAAAGTAAAGTTGACTGCACTATCGTCGAGATTGGTGGTACAGTAGGCGACATTGAGAGTCTACCCTTCTTGGAAGCTGCAAGACAAATGAGGTTAGAAGAAGGGCCTAGAAATGTGATCAATGTTCACGTCACGCTAGTGCCCGTACTTGAAGCTGTTGGAGAACAAAAAACAAAACCGACCCAGCATAGCGTTCAGGAATTGAGGAGGATTGGGGTTCAACCAGATGCCATAGTCGTCAGAAGTGATATCCCACTAAAAAATGAACCTCGAAGAAAAATTGCCCTTTTTTGTAATATTGAGGAACGTGCAGTTTTCACATCACCTGATATAAAAAGCATCTATGAAGTCCCGTTAATTCTTGATAAACAAGGATTGGGTGACTATCTGTCTGATAGGATGAATGTAAAATTTAAGAAACCAGAGTGGAAAAACTGGCGAAATATGCTTGAAGGATTTACGGATCCAAAATATAAGATCAAAATTGCAATATGTGGAAAATATGCTGAACTGGCTGATTCCTATGTCAGCATCAATGAAGCCCTGAGACATGCTGGTGCAATCAATAATGCCTCAATCAATATTGATTGGGTTGAAACTGAGATCTTTGAAAACAAACCTTCTAGGATTACTGATCTTGAAAATTATCATGGTGTATTAGTGCCAGGTGGTTTTGGTTCAAGAGGAACTGAAGGTAAGATTATGGCTATATCATACGCACGTAAACAGGACATTCCTTTCTTGGGGATCTGTTTTGGTTTCCAAATGGCAATCGTTGAATTTGCGAGGCATATTGGTCTAGAAGAAGCTAATTCTACAGAAGTAAATCCTGGGACCAAGCATCCGGTGGTTGATCTCATGCCGGAACAGAAAGCGATTGAATATAAAGGTGCTACAATGAGACTGGGCGCTGACAAAATTAACCTGCAATCGGGAACCCTCGCACATCGCCTATATGGAAAAAAAATGATCGTTGAGAGACACAGACACCGCTACGAAGCAAATGGCGAATATTTAGATAGATTGAAGGAAGCAGGGCTTATATTTTCGGGTAAGAGTCTAGATGGATTGCG
>DAOUZW010000043.1 GCA_030671315.1 Candidatus Bathyarchaeota archaeon | reverse complement strand
GGGCTAGCTGCAACTGGTTTATCGCCACTGCTGGCAGGGGTTCTTCCGAAGAATATACAGAAACATTTTCCAGACGGCCAATAGCCGCAATCTCCTATCTCTACTTCTTGCTGGGATTTTTCTTCATTAACATCTACTGGAATACTGAAGTAAACCTCTTCTCCCCAAGTACTAGCACTCGATTCGAATGGAAGACTATCTATAATTGCTTTAGATGTCTCAGGATTTTTCTCTTCGATTATTTCAGCCTCTACATACCCAGTACTTGCTGTATGAATCTTGATTTTGGTGCTCATACGACTCACTTTCTCTAGCACTTGACTATTACGAACATATAAAAATGTAGTAGACTAGGTTCATTAAGACGAAATTAAAATAGGAAAAAAAGTCCATCGAATAATGGACTGGGATTTATACTATTATTGTGAACTAGCGTTTCCGCTAATTCACTTCTCTTGATCTATTGAACCTGGAATGATATTCTAATCTAAGTGATATTTGGCCTTATTTCCACGATCATAGCGCTTTTCTTTTCTTGATCTCCCATCATCCATTTTGCTCTAACCATGACATCTAAGTCTTTGTCAATCTTCTCAGATGCTGAAAAAATCGCTATAGCACAGCCTTTCTCATCTGTCTTGATCTTGTCGGTTTTCATCGTACCTGCATCTTTGGGTTCAATTTCGAAAGCAACTTCAACATCTTTTGAGGGGGCGCCATCTTTCTCCGCCATTTCTATAGTAAAAACGCTTTCTCCACTAGGCTTTATCTGCCGTGGATTTCTAACCATTGACCAGACCATCTCATCATCACCTTTCTTTTCCGAATTGGATGCCTCTTGCTATAAAAAGAAAGCGCCAGCATGAGTTTATGCTGGCAAAAGTGGGATTACCACCACCAATAGTATGGCATACCCGCATACGGCATTGGAGCATAGGTTGGTAGTGTCCAAGGATAGTAAGTGTATGGCATGCTCATGCCGAAAGGAGAATATCCCAAGGGTAATATCATAGCCATGTTAATCACCTAAGAATCTTATACGGTCAAGAGTTGTTTTTCAACGTTTCTAATCCCACCAAACAGTAAATCAACTTATTTGAACAGAAACAAAGATGATCAATAATTTTTATGTTAGAAATAGCAGAATATCATTCTAATATAGAAACCAAAGGATATATTATACCAATATTTGGTCGGTCCGCTATGGTAGAATACAAGAAACTTAATGATCATCATCTTAAAAGGCTCTCTTCAGAATATCCTGCTACAGCAAGCTATCCGGGTGCTTTAGAACAGAAGATTCTGATAATCTGGAACTATCTAAATGAAAAACACTCAACATCTATTGAGGACTATGCAAAACAGTTGAAAATAGGTGCGAAAGAAGAACTTGATAGAAGGCAGGAGGAAGAGAGGCGTCGTAGAGCCGAAATTGAGGCTAAAGAAGCAAAGAGAAGGATAGATCTTATCAAGAAGCTTAGAAAATGGCTGGTTGGAGTAGAAGACCCTGTATCCGTCAATGAAGAGACGGGTCATTTAGAATGGAGATGCCCTGTGTGTAGGAATAGAGCAAAATTTGATCTAAAGGAATACATTGATGATATTGCCAAAGGAAGACCTGCTCGAGTAACTTGGTATTGTGCTGGAAAGGGTGTTGTTGAAGGGCCAAGCCACTGGGGATTTACAAGAGAGATACGGCTGCCACAAGGTGAGGAGATTAGTAGAAAAGTTCTTGAGGGAAGAAGCAAATCAGAAGAATGAGCTCCAAACAGATGTTCAATATCATAGGGCTATCAGATATTTTTTAAATTTTTGAATCAGGTTTTCAGACTAATTCAAATTCATGTTGGAGATCAATCTTTGACCCAACTCAAGAGCACGGCTGTTTTAAAGTTTGGTGGAAGCCTTATTGATTTATCTGGCACAAATATTCCTCTAATTATCAAACGTATATCCAAGATTAAACAAGCTAAAAATTTTGGACCGATAGTTGTTGTTTCGGCTCCCAAAGGATTTACAGATAGGCTTCAAGCGATAGGTGAGGCTAAAGCTCGTGGCCAAGATTATCGAGGTAGAACATATAGTCTGGATTTTGTATTCGGTTCATATTTAGGACTAGCATCGGATTATGTGAGTAAGGATCTGTTCAAAGAATTTGAAAAAGAACTTGATAAATATAAGACAGATGTGCAGGATGCTATTCTGAAGATCGAAAAACGTTTCGAAGGTTCAATCAAAGCAAGAATTTTAACAAGTGGTGGCGAACTGCCAACTTCGGCTCTGATGAGTTATATTCTACGATCGAATGACCTTGACTCTGTACATTTGAAAAAATCGGATTGGCCAATCATTACAGATGACGAATTCGAGTCAGCAACGCCAGATATTTTGTTAAGCCGTAGATTGATAAAGAATCTTATCAGTTTACTTGAAGATGGCAAGATAGTTTCTGTTGCTGGCTTCTTAGGTGTAACTCAAGATAACTTGGAAACGCTCTTGGGAAGAGGAGGATCCGACCAGACTGCGGTATTTCTATCCTGCCTCTTGAGAGATTACTTCGAAGCAGAGACGATACTTTTCAAAGAAACACCTGTTCAAAGTGCAGATCCCTCAATCGTGCGAGACCAACCGTTGCAGAGAGTTGATGTAATGACGTATAATGAAGCTTCTAGGGCTACTATATCTGGAATGAAAATAATTCAGAATGCTGCTGTGAGGCTAGCTATGTCAAATAATTTATCAATAAAGATCGCGACATTGCGAGATCTCGGGCTTGAAGCGATAATTCAAAAGGAGGATCCTAGTCCTCAAATAGTCAAATGTGTTACTGGATTAAAAAATTGTGCTATTATTACAATGAGTAGTGAGAAAAGCCGGTCACTTGAAGATTGTCTCAGACTCTGGGAAGGATATGATGAGTTCATTGATCTGGGTATGGAAGTTGTAGGTGCGGGTAATGTCATAAGATCTTTCTTGATCCTTGACGCTGATTTCATTAGAAGACATGAAAATCAACTTAGATCCTTTGATACAGAGATGAGTATAGAATATGATCTGGGAATCGTCACACTAATTGGTGATAAGATGAGCGTCTCTCCTGGCGTTGCCTCAGTGGCTATAGGTTCAATTCCACACATCAACATAAAAAGAGGTATATTTGCTCCACATACTTCCCAAATAATATTGGTTGTAGCTGAGAACGATGTTCCAGAGACTATCAGGGCGATCCATTCCCAACTTGATAGAATTAATAAAGTAAAATGAGGCCTAATTGGAATGCAATATTTTCAGCCAAGATATAGCCTCCAATAAGATATATTAGCAAGCTATTCTGAGTAAGCCTGCTATTAGTATCGAGACTATGTCATAAGGGATCACATTTGCATCGCATTCCAGCTTTGATCTTGATTTCACTCCTCACAGTATCTATCATGCTATCGTTTTCTAGCTGTTCAGAAGAGATCTACGTCTCTAAAGCCAGCAGAAAGATGACCGTTTCTAATAACGGTATGACAACCATCGTAGATACGCTTGTAGTGGTGAATAATGGTACAACTTCCATGGGATCTTTGGATTTTGGATTCAACAAAATGTATTCTGATGGATTGATTTCGGTTCAGGCTAAAGGACCTGCAGATGTGCAAATATCTCTGGAGAGAGTAGTGAATGAGACATCTTCAACTCAATTCATGCGATGCAATTTGATAGAACCGATTACTGGTGGAGAGACATATGAACTTCAAATAGATTGGCTTTTTTCTGGTCTGGTTTCATTCGATGAGACAGATTATGTGTTCTCTTTTAATGCTTACCCCACTATTCCAATGTGGACTGAAACCTGTGACTCAGTAATCATATTTCCATCAACAGCAGAATTTGTAGATTGGCCGAATGAGACTTTTACCGAAACCGAAATTCCAGGACAGAAATCTCTTTCCAGTATTCAAAGTCCACTTGAACCTTTAAACGATATGGAAATCTCGATCAAATTCAATAATCCATCTCAAGAATTAATCTCATTTGAATCAATTAGAAGACAGATTACCATAACATCTTCAGGTCAGGTAATCTCAAGAGACTTTTATCATGTAATTAACTTAGGGCCCCAAATTAGTAGTATCACACTGGTAAAACCCCAAAATGCAAGTCCAATATCAGCATTTGATAACGCGGGATCTATTCAAGATAAGCTACAAATGAAAACAGACTCGCTAGTAATCTCTCCGAGATTCAATCTAATTCAGACGAATGATTCTTTCAATTTCATGATAGAATATTGGATGCCTTTAGAAAACGATTTGAAGAGGATAGAATGGCCGAATAACTATCAATTTACAACTGATTTAGCAAAGACTGAAGATCTCATTATTAAGCAATATGTGGTTAATGTCTCTCTTCCAAAAGAAGCACAAATCGAACATTTGTCTAGTCATCCAAATTCAACGATTACTCAAGCAGATGGAAATGAAATATTATTCTACGACTTTGGTATGTTACTGCCCAGTCAAATTAGGAGTCTTACAATAAATTATCAATATCCTATATTCTTGGCTTCAATTAGTCCTCTAAGTTGGATTTTCTCCTTTGAAATGGTTCTTGTAGCTATTGGAGCAGCAATATTGATGAAGAGACCTATGAAAATGATCACTAAAATTCCAATTGAGAAAATTAAGAGGTTTATAAATTTACAGGATGAAAAAATCGCCCTAAGATTTGAGTTAGAGAAGAGCAGTGAAGAAATTGCCAGAGGAGCCATTTCCAAGCATGAATACAGAAGAAGACGGAAATCAGTTGAGATGAGAATCAGCGAGCTGAACCGGACTCTTGCTAACTTGAAAAGTGAATTGAAGGCTGCCGATCCAAGATATGATCAGATGATAAGAAGAATCGACAAAGCTGAGGCAGAACTTGAAGGTCTTCGTGTGAGTGACAATCAGATAACCGCCCAATATAGATCAGGTCGAATTAGTAAAGATGCATATGAATCACTTTCAAGGGATTATAGAAAGCGAATAGAAAAAGTCAGAGAGACTATAGATATTACAATAGTTACATTGCGTGAGGAAACAAGATAGCACCATAGAACGAGTACATATTTGATATCAAGTTATGGTATTCAACTCTATTATTGGAATCATCATTATTTTCTAAGGTCAGGATTTAGGGTGTATATCTGAACGGATGTTTCGACATCTCGCTGTATTTCAGAAGATCATCTATCTTCGGTCTACCTTCAATTGCTCTTCTGATAGCATGTCTTGTTGCTTTATAGTTATTGATGTAGACACGTTTTCTGTCAACTGCTGATGGATGAACGAAGACATTTGCGATTATTATTAGATCATCAACATATCTCTCTGGAAGAGTTCTATCTTTAACACTATCAATCACTGCTTTTGCAGCAGCTGATTGCGCAGGACCATAAACCATGCTGGCTTGTCTCATGTTTTTTATCGTAACAGTTGGAATGATCATAGTAGTAGGTTTAACAGCTAAATTTGGTTCTAGTATTGCCAGTAACGGTTCGTGACCAGCTGAGGGAGTGCTTTTAGCTTTTGCGAATGCTTCACCCAATGGGCCGTCCCTTAAACCTACCATGATCTCGACGTGAGCAACCTCGGATCCTGAACCGGCAAGTGATTCGCCAATCTTTAATTTGAGGGTTTTTATGATTTGATCATCTAAACCAGTTGGTGCAAGCTTCTCAGCAATTGGTCTTTTAGTTGTAACTTTGGCCTGTTTGATCATTTTCTTTTCTAATTTACCGATTTTTTCAAGAGCAATTCTGAGTTCCTCGAATTCTTCATAGGTCAATTCGCCTCCGATGGATAATGGGAGTCTAACTGGCCCTACTTTAATTCCTAACATGTTAAGTGCTGCCTTTGCGCCAACTGGACCACTTTTTGCAATAATCCTAGCTATTTTTTGAATTCCGAGTTGAGTATTTCGAGCTTTTTCTAGATCTGCTTTGTTTATTGACTTGTAAAGTTCAATCCAAATATCTGGTATGATATTTGCACTCGCAAGTATCATACCTGAGGCGCCTGCGGCTAGAGCAGGTAGAACTACTTCGTCATGTCCACATAAGACTGAAAATTTTGTACTAGTCTTCTCCAGGACACTTAACATATATCTAAGTTCGCCGCTGCTGTCCTTTAGGCCGATAATGTTTGGTATTTCGACTAGATCTTCAACCATTTGCCAGCTGAGATTTACTCCTGTTGCTTGTGGAATATTGTATAGGATTATTGGTAAATCGACAGCTTCAGCCAGAGTTCTGTAATGTTCGTAAATTCCCCTGTCCGTAGGCTTATGGTAGTAAGGTGTAACTACTAATGCGGCTTCAGCACCGGCATCTTTTGCGTGTTGAGTAAGTTCTATGGTGGTCTTGGTACTGCTATGTCCTGTTGCTGCAATTACTGGGACTCGACCATTGGTATGATCAATGACGATTTCAATTGTTTTCTTTCTCTCGTTTATTGAGAGATTTTGAAACTCTCCTGTAGTCCCACATGGTACTAGTGCTGATACTCCGCCATCAATAACCGAATCAACAAGGTTCTTTATGCGGGATTTATCGATTTTATTTCCGTCATCGGTAAAGGGTGTGACAAGCGCCGGCATTACTCCTTTGGGTTTGAAAATCATCAGTGAATCACTTGGAGCCGGTAATAGTATTGCTGCAGATTAAAGTCTTAGCAAACCTATTTTTTTTCTTATATTGATTATGAAAGTGAGATAAAAATATCGATATTCCCAAATAGGTTAAACTAACTACCTGGAGAAGTTTTTAGTATTCCAGGTGCCTTTGTGACTCGAACTTCGCGGACTACGCTGTGGTACCCGTTTCGGATGCCGGGGCGGCTTCAGATGCCGCTTCAGGCGACTTGGCAGGGGCTGGCCCTTCATTCTTCATAACGATCTCAATCGATGAGACTGATCTCTTTCCCCCTTCTCGCGTCTCGACCTCTTCAGTACCTATCTTGACGTCTTCTATTTGCAAAGTATTCATGAATCTCCTCTTTGCTATTTGTGCCGCATCGACGGCAGTGGTTATAGCGCGGCCTCTGGCCTTCAATGTAACCTCATTGCCACCCATATTTACACGGCTGATGACTGATAGTACGTAGGTCATTACGGGCTTATTTCCAACGAAGACTGTATTGCTTTCCAACTGTGTTTCACCATTGTTTAATACGTATTCTTGAACCTATTACAGATTGAAAGATAAGTTTAACGATCTGAGATGATAATGGGATCATTTGCTATCGAGATGGAGAAATAACTATCACGAATGAGAAAGAGATATTGTGATCAAAGAATAAGATTCAAAAAGGATACTTCCTATCTGAGTTCGATTGCGATTATGAAATCCTCAAAAAAGCGAGTTAAAAAGAGGAAAACTGGAAAAAGAATTACTGAAGCAGCTTTTGCCATAATTATGATTGGGGTAATCATTTTCGCTGTTCAAAGCTGGCTTTCTTCTTCACAGCCATCTGAAACTCAATCTGCAAATAAGGCAGCTCTGATAGATCAACTTTCAATTGCTTATCCAAATCCATCTTTTAAGGAAGAATTCATCAGAATGTCCGAAGCTGTTGGTTTAACACCTGACATCTTCACAGCCTCCGAAGTAACTTTAGATCTTTACAAGAGACTTCCATCGATGGGTTACAGGATAATTGTATTCAGAGTTCATCAATCCACTCCTGCCGAGGTTCTTCTGCCATTGGATCATCCGGTTACAGGATATCCCGTCTACCTTTTCACTGGGGAGCCTTATAATGAACACAAATATGTTGTTGAACAGCTAACTGATCTTGTAGTGCCCGCCCGAGAAATCAATGGTTCTAACGTATATTTTTCCATAGGGCCTGAGTTTGTCCAATCGATGGAGGGAGAGTTTCAGAATACCGTTATAGTTCTAGCGGGTTGTTCAGGTCTCTATAGTGCTGAGCTCGCAGATTCTTTCATTATTAAAGGCGCATC
>DAOUZW010000109.1 GCA_030671315.1 Candidatus Bathyarchaeota archaeon | reverse complement strand
CGCATATTCTCCTTTACATGGTCATCAATTACTCTTGGTCCGACAGTCATGCTGCCATATTGGGCTGTATGAGATATCATCTTCATCATCCTAGTTAATCCACCCTCGTATAGTAGGTCAACCATGAGTTTCAGTTCACTTGCAACTTCAAAATATGCTAATTCGGGTTGGTAGCCTGCTTCCACAAGAACTTCGAAACCCTTCTTGACTAGCTCCATAGAACCGCCTCCAAGAACTGTCTGCTCACCTATTATGTCAGTTTCGGCTTCTTCCTTGAATGTAGTCTCAATTACTCCTGCTTTTGTGTGACCTAATGCTTTTGCCATAGCAAGTATCGTTTGTTTGGCGCTTCCAGAAGCATCTTGATAAACAGCAACTAACGCTGGCACCCCAAAACCTTCCTTATATATTTCTCTCAGTCTTGATCCTGGACTCTTGGGCGCCACCATAATAACGTCAACATTTTTTGGTGGAATTATCTGTTTGAAATGGATGTTGTATGCATGTGAGCAGCTGATTGTCTTACCTTCTCTGAGATTTGGTTCGATTAGCTTCTTGTATACGCCTGGTTGTTCCAAATCAGGGAACAGCATGTGGATGATGTCAGCTTGTTTCGCAGCTTCATCCACTGGTAGTGGTTTGAATCCCTCTTGTTCGGCTAGTTTCCAGGATTTTCCACCTGGTTTTAATCCTACTACAACGTTAACGCCTGAGTCTCTGAAGGTCAGAGCTTGAGCGTGTCCTTGATTGCCGTATCCGATTACGGCAATTGTTTTACCTTGAAGGTATTTCATATCTGCATCTTGGTCATGGTAAAATCTTGCCACTCAAATCACCTTATTCATTTAGTCTTACAGATTCTGGTCCCCTTATAAGTGCAGTCTCGCCGGTTCTAGCAACTTCAACTAGCCCGAAGGATTTTGTGAGACTAATGAAAGCATCAATTTTGTCTTTACTTCCGACGATTTCAACGGTAGCTGTTTCAGGTGAGACATCTACTATTCTTCCTCTAAAAACATCAACATAATGAAATATGTCTGAACGCATCTTAGCATCTTTCGCTTTGAGTTTGACAAGAGCCAGCTCCCTAATTACGGCTTTTTTCGGGTCGAGTCTTGTTGCTTTTAAAACATCTATTAGTTTTTCAAGGTGACCAACAAATTGTTCCGCGTCTTTCTCATCTCCCTCGATAGTGATAGTAATTCTTGCTAGATCCTCTTGTTCGGCAGTTCCAATCGCGACACTTTCGATGTTGAATCCACGTCGCCAAAACATATTTGATATCTTGTATAGAACTCCGGGTTTGTGCTCTACTAATGCGGATATTATGTATGTTTTAGTCATTCTTGTTCAACCTATCACTTCTTTTAAGCTATAACCAACTGGTACCATGGGTAAAACATTCTCTTCAGGATCTATAGGAACGTCGATCACAGTAGTAACTTCTTCTTTGAGAGATGTCTTAATAGCTTTTGAGAATTCAAGTATTGAGCCAACACGAATTCCTTGAGCTCCATATGATTCAGCAAGTTTAACAAAGTCTGGGACGTTCCCTAACTGAACAGCCGAGTATCTACGATTAAAGAATAATCTTTGCCATTGGGCAACCATTCCCAACATTCTATTGTTCAATATAACGACAGTAACTGGTATTTTCTCTAGTACTGATGTCGCCAATGAGTTTTCAGTCATTATGAAGCTGCCATCACCAGCTATGTCGAAGACTGGTAAATCTGGTCTTGCTGCTTTTGCTCCTATGGCAGCTGGGAAGCCATATCCCATGCATCCAAATCCTCCAGATGTTATGAAAGTTCGTGGTCTTAGTGCTTTGAAGTATAGCGAAGCCCACATCTGATTTTGGCCGACTTCTGTTGTGACAATTGACTTGTCGGGTATGAGACGTCTCAGCTCTCTCAAAATCTTTGGTGGCGTCAATTCCTTTCCTGAATTTTCAATCTTGTTTTCGGAGATCTCTTTGATTTCTTTTATTTTCTTGGACCATGATGTTTTCTTTTTATGCTTTAGTTTTTTCACTAGAGCTTTGTTTAGCATATTCAAAGCAGGAGCGGCATCGCTTACAATGGCTGCATCTATACACTTGTTTTTCCCTATCTCCGTTGAATCAATATCTATTTGTATCACTTTCGCTGCGGGGCAGAATTCATCTAATTTTCCTGTAGTTCTGTCACTAAATCTGCATCCTATAGCTAGCAGCACGTCAGCATCATAGATGATTTTATTCGCTTCTTTGGATCCATGCATTCCTATTATGCCCATAGAGAGTGGATGATTTTCAGGAATAACACCTTTCCCCATTAGCGATGTTGCGACTGGAGCTAGTAAAAGTTCAGCTAAGTTCTGGAGTTGATTTGAAGCATTAGATACTATCACCCCTCCACCTGCAAGTATGAAAGGTTTTTCTGCTTCAGATAGCATCTCTGCTACTCGGCCAATCTGAGTATTGTCAGGTGTCGGTATAGGTTTGATACCTCTTATCCGGATCTTATCTGAAAATTTTACTTCAGCTGAATCAACTTGAACATCTTTGGGCAAATCAATCAGTGCAGGACCAGGTCGTCCTAATGAGGCTATGAAGAATGCTTCTCTAACAGTAGATGGAATTTCTTCCACGCTACGTGGTTGATGGCTATATTTTGTTGCCGGACTTGCTATACTTATGATATCAGCTTCTTGGAAAGCATCCAATCCTATTTGTGGAGTTGAGACTTGACCTGTAACAGCAACTATTGGCGATGAGTCTAATTGTCCGGTCACTAAACCGGTAACCAGATTTGTTGCACCGGGTCCTGATGTTGCCATGCAAACACCAGTTTTTCCACTAGCCCTTGCATAACCGTCTGCCATGTGGGCTGCTGATTGTTCATGTCTAACTAATACATGTCTGATGTTTGAATCCAGCAAGGCATCATAGACTGGAATTATGGCTCCACCTGGGAGACCGAATATCGTTTCTACTTTTTCTCTTTCTAGAGCCTTAACCAACGCTTTTGCGCCAGACATTCGGGACATTTTTTTATCATCTACACTGTTTCTTTTTACAACACCCTTGCAGCATAAATTTGACTTTTGCTGCTCAGGTTATACTAGAAGTACTACTACGACGAGTAAAATCACTAGTTGAATGGTTGCAAGTTGCTTTTTGAATTTCATTGGAGACATTGCAATCACTTGTCGTCGTGAAATAATTTTATGGTTTGATAAACCCTATAAGGTTATTGGTAATTATCAAGTTTCAAATTTTTTCAGAACCAATTGTGTCTCAGTTGCTCTAACACCATCTATCTCTCTTATCCGTTCGAGGATCTGATTCAAATCAACTGTCGAATCTGCATCTATCGTGACTTCAATATCATAATTTCCCGTGACTTCATATACCTTTTTTATCGTTTTAAAAGCTCTGAGTCTTCTAGCGATAGCTGTCGTATAGACATTTGATTCACATTTGATCCTAAGAATAGCTTCAATTTTTGTAGGGACCTCAGCCTGCAGATTTTTTCCAGTAATCTGTTCAGCTAACCCAATGAGGTCTGCATCTCTAAATCTGGTGACTGTTGGACGTTCTTTTATGGCTTTGACAACTTTGGTCATCTGAGTTTCATCCAATGATACGCCTAACCGATTCAATCTAGAGCTAACTGCATGGATTCCTGTATATTTATCGATGATAATGTCTCTTTGTCTGCCTATTAGATCTGGTGGAAATCCCTCGTAAGTTGATGGATTAGCTAAGACACCTGCGACGTGAATGCCAGCTTTATGTGTGAAGGCGCTTTCTCCGATGATTGGTGTATTTGGAGAGGGAACAATACCGCTGAAGCGTTCGGTCATTAATGACAATTCAGGGATTTTGTCAAGTGCTACTGTTTCTATATCATATACTACTTTTAGCGCAACGGCTACCTCGCTTAGAGGCGCTATTCCACTCCTTTCACCTAATCCGTTTATTGTAACATGAGCTCCTGTTGCTCCACCCTCAAGTGCGGCTAGCGTGTTGGCTGTCGCCATTCCTAAGTCATTATGGCAATGTGTATCAAGTTCAACTTTTAGGTTATTACTCAAATCGCGAAAAAGTTCTTTAACATTATTCGGAGACATTATTCCAACTGTGTCAGGTATACTAATTCTATCAGCTCCAGCCTCCTGCGCTTTTTTACAAATATTAAACAAAAATTCATTGTCAGTCCTTGTTGCGTCTTCAGCTGTAAATCTAACTTTCAAACCCTGTGATCTGGCATGCTCTATTGCTTGCGAAACGAGTTCTATTGCCTTGTTTTTATCTTTCCGAATCTTATATTTGAGATGTGACTCGGAAGTCCCAAGAAATATCGCTATTCTATCAACTTCACAAGACGCTGCATTTTCTACATCTGAAATCCGGGCTCTACAGTGAGCGAGAATCTCAGCCTTTAATCCTTCTTTAGAGATTCTTCGAACAGCTTCTTTGATATCCCCAGATACGTTTGGATCACCCGCCTCGATCATGTGAATGCCCATCTCATCTAATTTTCGTGCTATCGCTAGTTTCTCCTCTACCGTGAAAGTAACTCCTGGAGCTTGTTCGCCCTCTCGCAAAGTTGTATCGAGAAGGAGTACTTTATGATCAATCAACTTTTTTTTCATCATAATCACTTTGATTTGATTTTATCATGAAGATGAAATAGTTGAGGAATTGCTTCTTGGTACACTTTAATGGCTTCTTGATATTCTGTTAATGAAATATTTTCTTTGTTCGTATGATCAAGATGTGAATCTCCCGGCCCATAGGATACCATGGGAATATTC
>DAOUZW010000185.1 GCA_030671315.1 Candidatus Bathyarchaeota archaeon | reverse complement strand
TACTCAAGGCCACTTTCAATCCTATCCGATATTATAGACTCTTCTATGGAAGTTTAAATATGAGTTGAAGATATGTTGCTAGACCGACATAGGTTGATGTGAAATCAATTTATCGCATGATCAATAATGTTTCCGGTGAAGAAGCAGGTTGAATACAGAAATTACCATTTGGATTGGATGGGCCCTTGTACAGTCCCGTGAATGCACTACGTGATGATAATTTATGTCAGTTTACAAATATTTTGTCAAAGATTTGTCCAAAAAGAGTATTATAGATGAATTTCTGAGTTGGGAATTAAGAAAAGCTGGCTATAGCAAAGTAGAAATTTCCAAAACTCCGATGGGCGCTAGAGTTGTTATATATGCAGCTAAACCGGGAATTGTAATTGGAAGAAGAGGTCAAAGCGTCAGAGATCTAACCAAGACTCTGGAAGAGAAATTTGGATTAGAAAATCCGCAGATCTCTATCGCATCTATTGAACTGCCTGAATTAGACTCAAAGATAATGTCTACCCAGATTGCTATGGCTTTAGAGCGCGGTGTTCATTTTAGAAGGGCAGCATACTGGGCAATAGGAAGAATTATGGATGCTGGTGCCATAGGTGTTGAGGTAACGATAAGTGGCAAATTGACTACGCAACGTTCAAGGTCTGAGACTTATAGACAAGGTTATTTGCTGAAGGTCGGAGACCAAGTACAAAAGCAGATTAAGACTTCAATTGCCCACTGTCAATTAAAACCTGGGCTTTTCGGTGTGAGAGTTTCCATCATGCCTCCAGATTTTGTATTTGTTGATAGACCATCATTCAAGATAGTGGCTCCCACATCCGACACTGAAGTAAAACCTGTTGAGGAAAAAGAGGAAAAGAAAGAGGAAAAAGGAGGAGAAGTTGAAAATGCCAATTCTGAGAAAGCGGGAGATAAGGCAACTATTGCCTGAAGAACGTGAAAAAAAACTTGAAGAGCTAAGAACAGAGTTGGTACATCTTCGAACTATGGTTGCCTCAGGAGGCACTGTAGAAAATCCAGCTAGGATAAAAGAGATTAGAAGAACTATTGCAAGATTACTCACAATCAAAGCACAACAGGCAAAAGAAGGTGTAAAAACGAAATGAATATCACTCCTTTTAACATAACCAAGAATGAGTTCATAGGTTTAGATCTTAGAATATCGAAAAGCCATAACAAACAATTGATTGGAATGAGCGGTAGAATTATCGATGAGACAAGAAATACATTGATGCTCAGACAAGGATCCAAGATAATTCGTATACCTAAAGACATAGTTCGCCTCAACATGTCAATACCATTTGGTAAGATGATTGAGGTCGACGGAAGATCAATACTAGCTAGACCTGAAGATAGGATCAAGATGAGGGTTAGAAGATGGTGATACGTGATACAGGCCTAAAAGTCACAGCGCCTCGAAAAAGTTGTGATGACCCGTTATGTCCATTTCATGGAAAATTAGGACTTAAAAGAAGAACACTAACAGGAACTGTGGCGAAAAGTAAAATGACTAGAACAGTTACCGTCGAAAGAGATTATTTTCATTACGTTAAAAAATATTTGAGATATGAAAAACGAAGAAGCCGCACAATGGCGCATAGTCCACCTTGTCTTGAAGTGAAAGAAGGGGATAAAGTTACAGTTGCGGAATGTAGACCTATCAGCAAAGAAGTCACTTTTGTTGTTGTGAACAAGATAAGTAAAATAGAGTAAGTGATTTGTCATGCCCGCCCCTAAAACCAGAGCCGTTAGCGCCAGAGGAGTGATAGAGTATAGACCTCGAATCTCTCGAGGACTACCACCCGGTAGCATTCTCGCATGTGCAGATAATACTGGAGCAAAAAAATTGAAACTCATTAATGTTACAGGATACAAGGGGCGTCATAAGAGGCCACCCCAAGCATGTGTCGGTGATATGGTTACAATATCAGTCTCTAAAGGAAAACCTGAACTCAGACGTCAAATGTTTCCTGCTGTCGTAATTAGGCAGAGGAAATTATTTAGGAGACCCGATGGAATGCGCGTACAATTCGAGGATAATGCAGCTGTAATTATGACTCCAGAGGGTGAACTTAAAGGAACAGAGATACGTGGCCCCGTCGCAAAGGAAGCTGCCGAGAGATGGCCACGCGTTGCCAATGTAGCTGATTTAGTAGTTTGAGGTTGTAAAATTGAAGACTAAAAAACCGAGCAAACAGAGAAAAAGAATCGCCTTGGCAACTGAAAAAGAAATCCTGAAAATGATGAAAGTTCGACTTTCCGAAAAACTTAGAGAGAAATACAGAACAAGATCGGTGTCCGTTAGAAAAGGTGACTCTGTAAAGATTTTGAGAGGAGACTTCGCGGGAATTGAAGGAAAGATCATTGAGACAGACAGACACAATCAAAAAGTGACAGTTGAAGGCGTTACAAAAGAGAAAGTCTCAGGTGAACAAAGGAGAATTCCAGTACATGTATCAAACGTTGAGATGACGACAATGGATACAGGAGATCGATGGCGTTCAGATAAATTCAAAAAGAAAACAGAGACGCCGAAACCGTCGACTCCTGATGAGGTTTCGACTCCTGATGAGGTTTCGACTCCTGATGAGGTTTCGACTCCTGATGAGGT
>DAOUZW010000098.1 GCA_030671315.1 Candidatus Bathyarchaeota archaeon | reverse complement strand
CTCTTCTCGAAGTATTTGGTTTTCGAGGATAGCCTGCTGTGATAATAATAAGTTCTGAACCAGCTATATCTGCGAAATCAGAGCTGCCTTTGATAATCCCATCAAAACCAATAGATGGAGAAGCTTGTGTAATATCAAGCGCTTCCCCTTTGGCAAGATTTTCCTGAATGTCGACCATTGTAACGTCAGAAATACCTCTATGCACAATGCTTAACGCACAAGCACTACCAATTTTGCCAGCACCGACTATCGTTATCAAACTAGAATCACTAGACTTATTGTATTCACTTTCAAACTATTTTGTCAAACATCGTGAACCTAATGATATTAGATATTTATGCTTTAGGAGAATCATCGATCACTAATTATAGTGCGCGCAAATCTTTAGAGTAATGACTGAAATCTAATCGATTTCAATATTTCATTGCAAAAAATCTTATCGCCAACCTCTAATTCAAGTTCCCCAATTTTTCTGGGAATTATTTTAATGTGCGGGTCATTAAGATACAGTCCAATTCCTTTGTAACTGACTCCTTTAATTACAGGTTTAGAGTATAAACAAAAAAAGTGTATGTAGCTTTTTCTCACAAAATCTATTTGAATAGATCCTTTTAGGTTATTTAGAATTTTCTTTGGGACATTTTTGCAGGGTGTCCAAAATGCTCCATGGCCATAATGTGGTAGACCGCCTTCTAAAAAAAATTGTAAATCATCAAATTCTAGAGCTAAAGGGGTAGAGAGGGTTGGAACTTTTAAATTAGGAGTCAACAATGCATAACGATCAGATTTCGTTTCTACTCTGAAGGATTTTGGATTATTCTTTTTTCCAGAATTTTTTATTAAACTAAATTTTGGATCTATTGGATGTGCTCCTCCAGCTCTCAATCGATCTTCTAAAGGTCGCACTTCAAGATGCATGTGAAGGTCGGTCCAAAAATCAAAAAAGGGGCTCCAAACGAATTGACCGATTTCATCGCCAGGATTAAGATGGTCTCCTATTTGCACAGTTGGCTTGACATGTAAGATCTTTACACATGTATCACGATTGCTTGTTTCTATCGCTAAAAAATAATCATCCATCAGTTTGAGTTTTCGAGCTTCAATTACAGTTCCTTCAACTGGGCTACTTGCAGAGGTAACTCCTCTCTTAGGATAGATGTCGATGGAGGACAATTGTTTATGAGAATAATAGGGGCTATTTGTAAATGAAAAAAACCATTCGTTATCTGAGTATAATTCTATCCCATGGCTTTGGGCGATGTTTATCACAGTATTCACATGTAGAATTGGGTTCTATGTATAGGGTATGATAACTCCAAAAAGAAAAAAAGGGGATTTGGGGAATGATCAGCCAAAAATACCAGTTATCGCGCCAAATCCAAATAGCATAGCTATTCCCAAAGCTGCTAGGATTAGTCCAACAATGACTAAGACAATCACGAGTACTATAGCCAATACTAAAGCTTTCATCCATCCTGTATCGAAGAAGTGTCTTATCAGTGCAAGCCAGACTATCAGAGTTACGATAAATCCGAGTAATCCATGAATCCATGTTCCAAGTATAGTAGCGATGATTATGCCTAGTGCGACTATCCAGATGGCGTCTGTTAATTTTGCTTTCGCTTTTCCAACCATTGACCTGCCGACAAGCCAAAGGACGGGAGCGACTACGATGATTCCCACGATTATCTGTATCAATAGACTCCATAGATTTATTCCGTTCATAGTATTTCCCTGATCTGTAGATTTCTATTAAGATATAACACTAATTCATTGTCATGATCTTTTAAATAGACTCAACTTATCAAGTCAGTTAATCTATTCTTTCTAATGCCTTCTTTGATCTCGAGAGCCATCCTCCGCCCATTAGACATAGGTTTAGAGAATATGTAAGATGAATATGGGGATCCCTCTGGGTATAGGTTTGTTCCAGCTACAATTCGAGCTGAGACTTCGAAAGTAATGAATTCTAAATCATTAGTGCATATTGTCTCTAAGCAGAAAGGACCAATCATCCCTGGTGGAAAAAGTCTAACAGAAGACTCTGTGACTCTTCTACCCATGTCTAAAACCTTAGGTAGAAGTGACTCTCTAAGAACCACTGGCATATTCCCTGTCACAACATATGAGGGTTCTATTTTCGATCTAGCAAGATTTGGGATACGATAAATATCGTCGATATTACTCTCAACTCTTCTATCTATGCCAAGAAGTTCAACTCTCCCCTCCGCTGCTTTCACTTCTCCTTCAAACATAACTGAATAGAAATAGTGAGGATAATAGCGGACTCCGACAATGATTTCTTGTATTGTAACTCCTCTTAAATCGTCTTCTGTTAATGCTCCATTTTTAATGCGCTTTTCAATTTGATTTTGATAATTCTCTTCAGAATCAACTACGAAGAATCCTTTTCCACCTCTTGCTCCATGAAACTTCACAATACAAGGGCGGTCGATCTTGGAAGGATCCGAATACTCATTAGGGACTTTTACTTCGGAGTCTTGTAACCATGATCTCATCTTCCGTCTATCTCCCTCAAACTCCAAAGCATTTCTATTTCCAAAAATCGGAATCCTGAATTCCTTTTGCAGATTCTCGGGTCCGACGTACTCAACAAAAGAACCATGGGGAATAATGATTACATTGTTTTGAAATAATTCATTCTGAAACTTTTGATCTATCAGATCTAGATATTTATCGACAATGATGTATTCGTCTGGTTTGCCAAATGGAAATGCTTCATAAATGGCTCGTCTATCTTCAGTAGTAATTCCAACAGTTCTAAATCCTTCTCGACGGGCGCCATGAAAAATCTGGAGTGCTGAATGTGAGCATATAGTCCCTCTTTTGATCTTTTGTTGATCGTATTTTTTCAAAACCTCAAGAATTTCAGCTTTTTCGATCATGTTACTATTTCACTTAACCTTTTTAATCGCCTGGCATTGGAGACTTCTCGTGCTATCCTCCTACCAGTTGTCATATTCTCTCCATAATACCATTTTGAATATGGACTTGTAGTAGATATTATCGGTGAACCGGGGACCCTTGGGGATACGTCAAAAATGCAAATTTCAAGATCTCTAGTTATAGCACCTTGTAAAGCGAACGGGCCAATCATCCCAGGCGGGTACTCTTTCTTACAAATTTCAACAAACTTTTCCCCGATATCGTAGACTTTTTCAAGTTGAGATTCTCTCAGAGTCGCACCTTCATGGCCAACTTCAATGTTCTGGACAACAGATTTTAGTTCTAATTGATCTCGTGCTGGTAGAGATAGAATTCCATCAAGGTCTGTTTGAATTCTCCTGTCAATCCCTAGGAATTCCAACCGTTTCTCTATTGGAGAATTAAAATAGTTAAAATTGAATTTGGCTCCCATGACAAATTCTTCGATTGTGGCTTTTTCAAGTTCATCTTTTGAGATTACGCCACTATTGATTCTGACTTCAGCTTTATTCCAATAGTCCTTAGAGCTGGATGCATAGAAGAATGCTCTCTCGATTTTTCTTCTAGCTTCAGGAACCTTAACGATAACAAGGCGATCAATTTCTTCAGGAGACTTAAAGCTCTTCGGTGTTCTGATTCTTGCCTGTTCCAACAGATATATCTGATTACGTGGAACATCTCTCTCTTCAGATCTTAACAAAGATCTACTTCCAAAGATAGGTATCAGAAATCTATTTTCAATATTATCGTATCCAACATATGTTGAAAAAGATCTATTTGCTACGAAAATAACATCTAGTGAACGTAATTTCTCTTGAATATCACTATTGGCCATATCTGAAAATTTTTCGAGAATTATTGTTTTACTAATGATCCTACTGTATCTTAGATAGGTCTTCTCTCGACCTCTCTGACAGACAACAACTGTCTTTAATCCTTCTTCATTTGCACCATCGCAAATATCTAGAGCAGAATGACTTCCAATAGTACCTATCATGAGGCTCTTTTCATCATATGTTTGAAGGATCTTTCCAATATCTTCTTGAGTTATCAAGGTGACATCGCTCTACATTTGAATTCATTAGTAGACTTAAGCTCTCTTCTATAAATTGAATAGGCGTAAGTATTTGAAAATTGACTATGATGCAAACAGATTTGAATGCTTAAGCGCGCGCTATACTAGTCCAAAGATTGACTTATAGAGACTTAAGATGTGATAGATTATGGATTCAGAAAAAGAGAAAAAGATGGAAAAAGCTTACGAATCAGGATTCAAATATGAAAGAGATTATGGTAGTTGTCCACAATGCACATTCGCAGCTGTAAACGAAATTCTAGGAAAAGAAAACAAAGAGATCTTTAAGGCCATCGATGGACTGGCAGGTGGATTAGGACGAACAACTAACGGAACATGTGGTGCTCTCACAGGTGGAGTTGCAGCAATAAGCCAAAGATACGGTCGAGAAGATTTTCCAAACTTGGGACAAAGAGAGAAATGTATGACGCTTACCAAGAAGCTGCATGATCGCTTCATGGAAGAGTATGGAAGTGTAATCTGTAAAGATGTCCAGACTAAGATTATGGGTAGATCCTATGACTTCTGGAACCCAAAAGAGCGCGAAGAATTTGATAAGGCGGGAGGACATACGGAGAAGTGTCCTGATGTTGTAGGTAAGGCTGCGAAATGGACTGTTGAGATATTAATGGATGAAAAATAGTTCTTTATGAAATTTTAATATAATTTGGAGTTTAGCACGCAACTTTTTATTTGAGCTTATATAGTGGAGATTTTTGAATAGAAGATTCCTTTTGGAATAACTTCGGCACAAGTTTATTAATGATTTATATGAGCCAATAAGACCCAGGTTTTCATATGTCTGAAATCATACTCGATTCACTTATTCAAACTCCCTTGCAAGAGCAGAGGACTGAGATCTGTGAGCGTAAAGGCCTCGGTCATCCGGATACAATATGCGATGCTATAATGGATGAAGTATCAAGAGCGCTGAGTCTTGAATATTTGACAAGATTCGGATCAATAATGCACCACAATATAGACAAAGGTCTCTTAGTCGCAGGGGATGTCGATGTAGCATTTGGTGGGGGCAAAGTTGTAAAACCAATGCTTCTAGTATTCGGCGATAGAGCAACCTTTACAGTCGGTTCTGAGACAATACCTGTAGAAGATATCACCATAAAAGCAGCTAAGGAATGGATCACAAATAATCTTAGACTAGTAGATCCTGACAACCATATCAAATATGATGTCGAACTAAAACGTGGTTCTACAGCACTTACAGACATATTCCA
>DAOUZW010000018.1 GCA_030671315.1 Candidatus Bathyarchaeota archaeon | reverse complement strand
AGAGGTTTTTTCTGATTCATTCGGCTATAACCTCCTTGCTACCTGTCTCCAATAACTTGAGGTTCTTTTCCAGTAATTGTCCGGAAAATCTTGATCTTACTGCTTCTTGCGCAGATTTCATTGAGATGATTTTGGTTGATTCAGTTAGCGCACCTAACATTACAGTATTAAATCCTCGAGAACTTTCAAGAATTTTAAGAGAGATCCCTGTAGCATCAACACAGTAACTTGAAGGACCTTTAAGTCCTAATCTATTTGTGATCTCCTTGGGAGACTTAATCGAATTCACGATCAAGCTACCATCAGATTTTAGACCCTCACTCACATTGATAATTGGTAATAATGTTTCATCTAAAACAACAACAAGATCTGGTTGGTAGATCTTACTATGAACCTCTATAGGTTTCTCTGAAATCCTCGTGAAACCTCCCATTGGTGCCCCCAATCTCTCTGGTCCAAACTCTGGAAAAGCCTGAATGTGTTTACCTTCTATCATTGCAGCCAAACCTAAAAGTCGACTCACAGTAATTACACCTTGACCTGCTCTGCCATGCCATCTAACTTCAAACATTTAGCCCATATCCTTAGAGCATATTCCTAGTTTCATGATAATTTGTGAAAGTGAGTTGGGAAATACGCATATAGGTTTAGTGGTTAAAACATAGAATGTTATTCAAATTTTCAATCCTGAGACTCGAACTGGTCTTTTGGAGCTCCACATAAAGGGCAGACCCAATCATCAGGTAGTTCTTCGAAAGGGGTTCCTGCTTTTATTTCCCCATTTGCATCTCCAACATCTGGATCGTAAACATATCCACAAAGTATACATTTGAATTTCTTGCTCAATCCCATTACTCCTCAAGTATACGGCTACCCAAAATATAACCTCAAGTTAAGTGTTGTTAAAAGAAACAAAGCGCGTTTGAATATTTTCTAAGAAATTGTCTGACTGAAAATCATCATATATAACATCTTATCGAGAGCATAGTTATGTCATCTTTGGAGATTACCGAGATAAAAAGACTGGTTGATAAAAAGATAGAACATCTATCTCAACGTATTAGAGAGATAAGTCATACAATATATGAAAATCCAGAACTCGGTCTCTCTGAATTCAAAGCCGCTGATCTTCTTACAAAGGAACTTGAGAGTCATGGTTATGCTATTGAAAGGAATGTAGCGGGTCTGCCTACAGCATTTAAAGCAGCTAAGGGTAATCTTGGAGAACCAACAGTCGGTTTGATCGCTGAGTATGATGCTTTGCCAGATCTTGGCCACGCTTGTGGTCACAACATAATATCAGCAAGTGCAGTCGGAGCAGCAATGGGACTTGCTGATTTTCTTGACAATACTGGAGGGAGAGTTGTTGTTTTTGGTACACCGAATGAAGAAGGAGCCACAGCTGAAGGAGGAAAGCTGACCGATATAGAGTCTCAGGTTAGAGGAAAGGTAAAGATGGTTGAGTCTGGTATCTTCAAAGATATAGATGCAGTTATGGAAATCCATCCATATGTTAAAACAACTCTTACCCCAGACTTTTTAGCATTAATTCCAGTCAAGATAAGTTTCACTGGAAAGCCAGCTCACGCCGCGGCTGCTCCCGAGATGGGAGTAAATGCTTTAGAGGCAATAATTCTAACTTTTAACTCAATAAATTCACTAAGACAACACCTTCGAAGCGATACTCGCATTCATGGCATAATAACTGAAGGAGGAGAAGCCCCTAACATTGTTCCTGAGAAGACTTCTGCTCTTTTCTATTTGAGAGCTTCAGATAAGAAGTATCTAGAGGAGGTGCTTATGAAAGTGAAGAAATGTGCTGAAGGAGCATCGATTGCAACAGGCGCCATATTAGACTTTCATCCAAGCTCATATAGTCTTACGAACATGATAAACAATAAAACTCTCTGCAAATTTTTCGAGAAAAATTTGATTGAGTTAGGAATGGAAATCGATGAACTTGAAAGACATGAACATCTTGGCTCCTCAGATATCGGTAATGTCAGCTATGTTGTCCCAGCAATACAGCCTTTGATAGCAGTGGGAGAAAAAGACATTGCTATCCACTCTCGCGAATTTGGGAAAGCAACTATTTCTAAGAAAGGTGACCAATCATTAATTTTAGCCACAAAAGCATTAGCTTTCACGTTTCTTGATCTTATGGTAGATAAAGAGATTTTTCATAAGATCAAGATGGAACACAAAGCATCTTTTCAATTCTGACCAGTTATCAAATAATATCTTTTATTGTTTGACTTATTCGTTCAAGAGCTTCTTTGATATTCTCTTTGGAATTTGCAAAAGAAAATCTGATCTTGCCTTCACCTTGGGGTCCAAATGCTATTCCTGGTACTACAGCAACTTTAGCTTTTCTCAATAATATTTGCGCAAGCTCCATTGACGATGAGTTAATTTTTTCAGTGTTTGGAAAAACATAGAAGGCCCCGTTGGGTGCAGTACAAGAGAATCCGTCGATATTATTTAGCCCCCCAGTTATGATGCTACGTCTTTTTCTAAATTCTTCTACCATCTCCCTCACACAGTCCTGTGATCCTTTTAATGCAGCAATGGCCGCTTTTTGAGCGATTGAGTTTGGAGACCAACCTGTGTGTTCACTCAAGGCGCGAATTTTTCCTATTAATTCGCTATTTCCAGCGGCATAACCGACACGCCAACCAGTCATAGCGTAAGTTTTTGAAAAAGAGTTTATCGTTAGAGTGCGTTCTTTCATACCTGGTATACTTGCAAAGCTGGTGTGAGTAAAATCACCATAAAGAAATTTCTCATAGACCTCATCTGAGATCACAAAAAGATCATTACTCTCTACAATTTGTGCAATTGAATTCATATCTTCTTTCGTTAATATTGAACCCGTAGGATTCTGTGGCGAGTTGAGTAGAACCATCTTAGTCTTCTTATTGACTTGGCTCTTAAGGTCATTAAGGTCAGGTTTGAATTGCTGGGTTTCCATTAATCTAACAGGCGCCACAACTCCGCCCGCTAGGGTAACGTCGCCCCAATATTGAGGCAAGCAAGGTTCTGGAATTAGAACTTCGTCTCCGGGATCTATTAGCGCTTGGAATGCGCAATATAGAGCATTGTATCCTCCCGAGAGAACACATATTTCATCTGAGGGATCGCTATCGATATCGTTATCATTTTTAAGTTTCTTTGAGATAGCCTCTCTTAATTCGAAAAGACCTCCAGGAGGAGTATAATGAGTGAACCCTTCCTCCATTGCTGTCTTAGCTGCTTCTATGATATGTTTTGGTGTTGTAGCATCAGGCTCACCGACGTGTAAGTGAATTACATCCTCACCTGAACGTTGAAGTTCGACAGCTTCGGCAAAAAATTTAGCAAATGCAGAAGGTTGGAGTTGTATTGATCTCTCTGATAGATTTTTAGTCATTTCTGGCTCCTACATTGGTATATTGATATCTAGCGCGCGTTATTTTATTGTATAACTGGCGATCTTTCCAAACAATTTTCCTCGATGATTATTGTTTATATAATAAATTATAAAATGGTTCTTTTCATAATTTTTACGCTGTTCAGAGCGGCTATGAGATAACACATGTCATATATATTACATGATCAGAAATTCCTTAGCGGCAAACTTTGTCAGTTCCATGTGAAACATCTGTCAAGACCGTTGCTCCTGCTATAAGAGCAGTTCTTGCTAAGAAGCTTTTAGATGAGCATGACCTGAAGCAAGAAGAGGCAGCGGAATTCCTTGGAATTTCTCAGGCAGCTATTAGTAAATATATTAGTAAAGTCCGAGGCAAGGCTCTGGATTTGGATGAAGTAGATGAGATTCAAGTCTGGGCTGAGAAAGTTGCTGCTGATCTCGTTAGTGGAAAGATGTCCCGACCTCAACTCGTGAGCGCGTTATGTCAAGCATGCAAACTAATTAGAGATAAGGGATTAATCTGTCCGTTATGTTGGCAAAGAGATAGTGCTTTGAAAGAATGTAGGCACTGTATGACATGAAACTTTTATATTGAATTCAATAGCGAATATTCTGTTTTTTATAGGATCGAGAATAATTGTTTTTTAAAAAAATTTTATGTAAATTTTACTTTACCATTTTTTAGAATTATTCTATTGTCCATTTTAACAGTTGGTGATCTAATTACAAAATCTTGGTGTAGATCTGCTTTGTTCAATCCGCCCATATGTGAATTGTCACCAATAGCTATGTGTATCGTTCCTCTCATCTTCTCGGCTTCGAGAATGTTATCTCGTCTTGTCGCTTTTGGATTCGTGCCAATTCCAAACTCAGCAAGACATCTTCTAGTGAGATAAGGATTAGCTTTACTTTTGGACTGGATAAGATTCGTGAGAATTTTACGAACCTCTCCTCCTCCAACTATTTTTACTAAGTTACCCGATTCGAAGATCAAACTCATGTTTCTTTTCAAATTTGGAAACCATCCAGCTTCTATGATTACAATTCCATTTGCGGTTCCTTCTACAGGAGCAATGTAAGCTTCGCCGGCAGGAAGGTTTCCCGAATCGCCTCGTGAATTTAGAATTCCTGTATCGGATAAGCCCTTCCTTCCCTTAACGCTAAAAAAAAAGTCTGTTCCCGTTTTAGTACTTATTCTTATCATTGATGTATTATTGAGAATTTTTGTAAGTCTCATTGTTTCAGATGCAATTCTTACGTAATCGGCCGTCATCGAACCGCCATCATAGAACATATTTTCCAAAACAGATGGCATGCTAGCAATTCTCACTCCCATCTTTGTGGCCGATTGTCTTGCATCAGTATGACTTATCGAGTAAGTAGTAATCGCTAGAATGACGTCATACTTTTTTAAATTAGTTTCAACAGTTTTTTCTGGTTCCGCGGAACTTCTACCAGTGGACGGATATATTTTAAAACTAGTTTTACATTTAGGAAATCTCCTTTTTGCGATGTCAACTATATTTTTTGCAAGGAGATTTCTCTTCAGCATATCATCCAGACTTTTAATATTTAGAGTTCTCCAATCATGAGAGCTAGGGGAATCAGTAATAATAAGCAATTTCTCCCCATTACGCAAACCCATATTTCGAACTAGTATTTGTTGAACTCCATTATCGATCTTAGAAGTATTGATCATAGTTGACATTCATCTTTTAGTAAGACATGTGCTTATTATTTGAAAAAACATAACTCTTGTTATTCAAGTCACTAGTTCTAGTTTAGATATTTGTCCGAAATCTTTGAATTTGAGCATTTTTGATATGAAATCAGGTTAGAAAACTTTAATTCAAGTCCGTTAAAGTCTACTTCAATATTCCAAACAGTAATTCGATAGAGTGTTGATGGTGACATGTTCAAGCTTGGAAAAATAGAGAATGTTGCTGGACCGGTTATCGTCGGAAAGGACATGCTAGGTTCACAGATGTATGAACTTGTTAAGATTGGCGATGTTGGATTAATTGGAGAAATAATCAGACTTGAAGGTGACAGAACGACTATACAAGTTTATGAAGAGACAACCGGCATAAAACCTGGAGAGAAGATAGAGAGAACAGGTAAACCTCTCTCAGTCGATCTTGGTCCTGGGATAATAGGTCAAACTTACGATGGAATACAGAGACCGCTTCCAGTCATCAAAGAGCTCTACGGAGATTTTATAGAGAGAGGAATAAACGTAGCAGCTATAGACCGTAAGAAAAAATGGAAATTCATATCAACACAAAAGAAAAATGTGAAAGTTCAGTCTGGAGATACACTTGGTACCGTGGAAGAAACATCCCTTGTAAAACATAAAATTCTGGTTCCTCCCAGAATTGCAGGAACTATTCTAAGTATTGTCGATGAGGGAGAATACACTGTTGATGATGAAATATGCATAATTGAGACCACATCTGGAAAAAAATCAGCTAAACTCACTCACAGTTGGCCTGTGAGAACATCAAGACCTTTTAAAAGAAAGATCCCTGCAGATACACCCCTTATCACAGGTCAAAGAATCATAGATTTTCTTTTCCCTATTGCCAAAGGTGGAACAGCTGCTATTCCTGGCGGCTTTGGCACGGGCAAAACTGTTATGCAACATCAATTGGCTCAGTGGGCCGATGCAGACATAATAGTATATGTCGGATGTGGAGAGAGAGGAAATGAGATGGCTGAGGTTCTAGAACGTTTTCCTCAACTTAAAGACCCCCATTCAGGAGAATCTCTTATGGCTCGAACAATTTTAATCGCAAACACTTCTAATATGCCAATTGCCGCACGTGAAGCCAGTGTCTATACAGGCATAACAATAAGCGAATACTTCAGAGACATGGGTTACGATGTTGCTTTAATGGCTGACTCAACTTCTAGGTGGGCTGAGGCTTTGAGAGAGATATCTGGAAGACTTGAGGAAATGCCTGGTGAAGAAGGATACCCCGCCTACTTGGCGTCTCGATTAGCAGAATTCTATGAGAGAGCTGGAAGAGTTGAGGTATTGGGAAGCGAATCAAAGCTTGGCTCTGTGTCAGTTGTCGGTGCTGTCTCGCCTCCAGGGTCAGACTTTTCGGAACCAGTCACACAAAATACTTTACGTATAGTCAAGGTTTTTTGGGCTCTGGACAAAGCACTGGCTGAGAGAAGACATTTTCCAGCAATAAGTTGGCTCACAAGCTACTCATTGTATTTCGACTCCTTACAGCAATGGTATCAGAAAGATATTGCAGAAGATTGGGTGGAACTTCGCCGCGAAGCAATGCAGATTCTTCAAAGAGATGAAGAATTAAGAGAAATAGTAATGCTTGTCGGTCCCGATGCCCTCTCTGAGAGCCAGCGAGTAACTCTAGAAGCAGCTAGAATGTTAAAGGAAGATTTTCTGGTTCAGAGCGCTCTGCATCCAATTGATAGTTATTGCCCATTAAACAAAAGTCACAATATGATCAAGATAATAATGAGATTCTATCGAGGGATGTTAGGAGCTATTGAAAAAGGCATACCTCTTCAAAGAGTGATTGAGTTGCCAGTTAAGGATGAGATAGCAAGAATGAAGATACAAGCTCCAGAAGATTTCGATTCTTTCTCCAGTGAATTCCTGCAGAAAATAGATGTCGAGTTCACCGAATTAACATCTCAAGTAATTTCTGCATGAGAGGGATAATAGATGTCAACGACCGTTGGAAGAGAGTATAGTACTATAAGCAAAATTGCTGGACCATTGCTTTTTATCAACGCTGTTAAGGGAGTTGGCTATGGTGAAGTTGCAAAGATAACTACTCCTGATGGTGATGAAAGACGAGGACAAGTTCTTGAAGTTGGTGAAAACATTGCTGTCGTCCAGGTTTTCGAAGGAACATCAGGTTTGGATGTTACTGCGACAAGCGTTTCCTTCAGTGGTGAGACTGTTAGACTGCCAGTTTCATCGGATATGCTTGGCCGTGTATTCGATGGCGGTGGAGAACCAATCGATGACGGCCCTCAGATAATTGCCGAAGAGTATCTCGATGTTCATGGGTCACCCATCAATCCATATTCTAGAGATTACCCTAGAGATTTCATTCAAACTGGAATTTCAACCATAGATGGAATGAATACTCTAGTCAGAGGACAGAAACTACCTATCTTTTCTGGATCAGGTTTACCTCATAACACCATAGTGGCGCAGATTGCCCGTCAAGCGAAAGTGCGAGGTACAGAAGAGCCTTTCACAACAGTCTTTGCAGCTATGGGAATAACTGCTGATGAGGCCCAATTTTTCAAAGAAGATTTCGAAAAGCAGGGATCTTTCGAACATGTCACCTTGTTCGTTAACCTTGCTGAAGATCCCGCGATTGAAAGAATACTAACACCAAGGATCGCATTGACTACTGCCGAATTTTTCGCGCACAAACTAGGAATGCACGTCCTAGTAATACTGACTGACATGACAAATTATTGCGAAGCTTTGAGAGAGATATCTGCAGCAAGAGAAGAAGTCCCAGGCCGTCGTGGATATCCAGGCTATATGTATACTGATCTATCAACAATTTATGAACGTGCAGGACGAACTCATGGAAGTAAGGGATCTATCACTCAAATGCCAATTCTAACAATGCCCCATGATGACATGACACATCCTATACCAGATCTAACAGGCTATATCACTGAAGGACAGATTATCGTTGATAGAGGCCTTTTTAGAAGAGGTCTTTATCCACCAATCGACGTTTCACCGTCCTTATCTAGATTAATGAAAGAAGGGATAGGTAAAGAAAGAACACGCGAAGACCATAGAGAAGTCTCAGACCAACTATATTATGCATATGCTGAAGGTAGAGGGTTTAGAGATCTAGTCGCTGTCGTGGGTGAAGAAGCTCTATCCTCAAGAGATAAAATGTATCTCAGATTTGCCGATACTTTCGAGAAAAAATTCGTTACACAAGGATTGTATGAGGATAGACGTATCGAAGAAACTTTAGATCTTGGTTGGGAATTACTCGCTAAACTTCCAGAAAGTGAACTGAAGAGAATCGATCCAGAAACAATCAAGAAACATCATCCAAGATATAAAGGAAAAACTGAGTGACAAACGATGTCAGAACAGATAATGAATGTCCATCCTACAAGAATGGAGCTACTGGCACTAAGAAAAAGAATGAACATTGCCGAACGTGGAAGAGAACTACTTAGAGAAAAACTTGATGCGTTGATGATAGAGTTTTTTGAATTTGCCAGAGAGATATCTGACCTTAGAAGAAAAGCACAAGAATCACTTACTGTAGCTTACATGGCATATTCTGAAGCTCAGATGATCATGGGTTATTCAAAGCTTGAGGAATTAGCCTATGTTACAGAAGAAAAATTCGATGTTATCACCAAAACTCGGAGCATAATAGGAGTATCAATTCCAACTGTTCAAATAGATGTGAAGCCTATGAGCGATTATCCATACAATCTCACAGAGACATCTGCAAGGCTTGACGAAGCTTCAATGGCAATGATTGATGCAGTAAAAATCCTTGCTGAACTATCAGGAATTGAAGCTGCTCTAACAAAACTTGCTGAGGCAATAGCATCAGTCAAAAGAAGAGTCAACAGCTTAGAATATGTCATAATACCAAGAATGGACAATACGATACGTTTCATCAGAATGTATCTTGAGGAGCGAGAAAGAGAAGATTTCTTTCGTCTAAAAAGAATAAAAGGACGTTCGATTTAACACTAAACCTTCTTTTTTAATGACACTATAGCCTCAGCTAAATCTCCACCTGATCCTTCTAGAGCCTTTTTCGCTTCATCCATTGATACGTTAGCCTGTTCTGCGACCATTTTCACATCTTCTTCAGGTATCGTAACTTTTGTTTCAGATGTAATTGTCTCCTCTCTAATAGTTCCACCAGTTACCTGATACATATTCTGACCTTGCATAGCAATGGACATAACTGAAGGCTCTTCAATGATTATCTTTCTATCAGATGTCCTTATTGTCACATCACGTACATCATCTAATGATTTTGTATCCATCCCCATTTTTTGCATCATGCGAAGAGCATCTCTACCAGAGGGCATTCCCTTCATAGATCGGAAGGCTTTGTGTGCCATACATACAAACCTCAAACTAAATCATTTGACTATTTCCTTGAGGAAAATAAGTTATCTTGCTGAAAAAGGTTGTTTCATGAGAAATTCCCTAATGTTCATCTTGAATTCAAAAATGATCTAATTATTCTCATCAACACCTCTTCGCACTTTGGCAGCAACACCCAACTTGAAAGATAACATTTCATCACCACTTAGAACAGCCTTTCCAACAGCAACAAGATTTCCTTTTTGATCTACTATAATCACTTCATTTTGCGACCTTATCGCTAGGTCTGCTTTTGCAACATGTTTTGCAAACAGATTTCTTCCAGATTTAATAAAATCCTGATAGCCATCCTTGACGATTACTCTTAGAGGAGTTTTATTTCCTAATTTTCTTAGAATTCTCTTTGCTCCTGGAATATTAAGGCTGAGAAGTCCGTCTGTATTCCTCAAAGTCGCCAAGAGCTGTTGTCTGAAAAATATTAGTTTTATTTTTCCGGTTCTGGGAGATCTTGTAATCTTAATGCCTTCTGGAAACAGAGCTTCGCCTGCAAATCTACCTAATTGATAGTTGGCGACTCCTCTAAGTTTTCTTAGATCCCATAGGTTAGCTCGTTCCATTACTGACTCGTAAAGCTAATAGCTTCCTTTCTGATTTAAACTTCCGTTACCTAGCTTTAGGATGGTTTAAAAAGAATTGAATTGTGAGATTTGTGGGTCAAAGATCTATGGTCCTAGCAAGAGGATAATTCTCGAAGGTTCAAAACTTCTCGTTTGCATGAAATGTTCAAACCTTGGTGAACCGGATGTCAATACAGAGCGATATCCATCACGAACAAAACGAAGAACCTTAGGAACTCCAGTAAGAAAGAGGACTGGCGAAAGTAGACTACCGAGAGAAGTTGAGGAACTGGAAGTTGCTGAAGATTTTCCGAAAATGATTAAGGAAGCTAGGGAAAAGAAGAAGATGTCACAACAAGATTTAGCTAGAACTGTGAAAGAGAGACTTTCAATAATTCAGAAAATCGAACTGGGAAAGATGACCCCAGACTTGAGAATTATTCGGGCATTAGAACACACATTGAGAATCAAACTTCTTCTTCCCAGGAGTGAAATTCCTGTCGAAACAGACAAGCCTGACCAAACCGGACTTACATTAGGAGATGTAATCCAGTACAAAAAGAAATAATTAGAGTTTAACCTATTCACTTTTTCATCAACAATAAATCTATATGGATTTTTATTTGTTGGAGAAAAATTAAGCTTGAAAGTTATAATCCTTCGCTGGGGGCACAGACATAGGGATATTAGGGTTACCAGCCATGTTGCACTAACAGCACGAGCTTTCGGCGCTTCAGGTCTTGTCATAGCTGACTCTGAAGATAAAACTGTTGAGAGGACTATAAAACGAGTCATCGATAAATGGGGCGGTAACTTCAAAATAGAAATGGGGGTCTCATGGCGAAATTACATTAAATCTTGGAAAGATAAAGGCGGAATCACCGTGCATCTCACTATGTACGGAGAAAATATTAAATCAAGTGATGTAATGCAACGAATAAAATTCTCCAAAAAAAATATCCTGGTTTTAGTTGGAAGTCAGAAAGTACCTTCCGAATTCTATCACAGTGATGTTTCAGATTTCAATGTTGCAATTGGAAACCAACCACACTCTGAGGTAGCTGCTATAGCAGTATTTCTGGATCGATTATTCGAAGATGATAAATTCAGCGATACACCAAAAGGAAAATTCAAAATATTGCCATCCGACCGAAAAAAGATAGTAATCTCGACTGAGTGATAAACTAGGTTAAGGCTTAAAATCATTTGATATTTAAACCAGTGAGGTTTAAAGTAACAAAAACAGCATTAGAAGCATATAAGAGCAGGACTATTCAAGAAATATAAAATACACTAAATTAAGTGAGTTGATAGAAACCAGGAAATCAGAAGTATCGTTCCCAGTTTGCTGATTAGGTTATATGATTCAGAGGACCCAAGATTGTCACTTATAGACGATGAATTGATGAAAGTAGCCAGTCTCTTAGGAGAAGATGAGGCTGTAAAGATAGTTAGATCCTTAGTCAAGTTAAAAGAAGCTACAGATGATGCTATTGCAAACGATACCGGTGTGCGTCTAAATATTGTTAGAAAAGTTCTGTACAAACTCTATGACAAAACCTTGGTCGCATGTACCAGAATTAGAGACGAAAAAACAGGTTGGTATATTTTCTACTGGAAACTTCAGCCCGATCAATTAGATGCATTCGTTCGAAGTCGTAAAAAGAGAACGGTTGAAAAACTGAAAACCCGACTTGAGTTTGAAAACGCTCATAACTTCTTTGTCTGCAATAAATGTGGAGATATACGTCTCCCATTCGAAGAAGCTATCGAATCAGCATTTCGTTGTTCTAAATGTAATAGTCAATTAACAGATAGTGATAATAGTAAAATAGTCGATGAACTCTCTAAAATGATTCAGAAACTCGAAAGTGAAATCATGGAATGACTTATTTGTTTAAGATAAAGTTTAAGTCATAAATTACTGTCAAACGATTTTAATAGAGCACGTTTCAGAATAAGACATGCAATAATTTCAGCGCCCATTTTTAAAAAAAAATAATTCGATATAATACAATTATTGAAACATAGAACATATTAACAATGTCTTTCCATTTACGAAAAATAATCATTGAGGTTCTCAGAATAGGGCGAAAAAATTGGATAAACAAGAAACTCTAGCAAAGATTGCTAATAGTCTTGCAGAATTGGATTCTGAAACGCTTAAAAAATCTTTGGAAAATGCTCTCCACAATAAAAT
This sequence comes from Candidatus Bathyarchaeota archaeon, assembly GCA_030671315.1. GTDB lineage: Archaea > Thermoproteota > Bathyarchaeia > 40CM-2-53-6 > RBG-13-38-9 > RBG-13-38-9. Next base: position 170 of record DAOUZW010000018.1, on the reverse strand, counting down.
TTCAGTTCAAGAGATTATCAGAGAGGGATTGGGCAAAGGAATGCAGGTTGTAGGAGAAAGATATGAGAAAGGGGAATATTTCCTTTCGGAACTAATAATGGCGGGAGTCACAATGAGAGAAGGAATGGTGCTTATGGAACCATATTTCAAAGGACAAATGAGTGAGACTA
>DAOUZW010000068.1 GCA_030671315.1 Candidatus Bathyarchaeota archaeon | reverse complement strand
ATTCTGATGATACATCGATCAAAGTTACGATTATTGTTACAAAAGATTTTGGAAAAGAATTGTTACTCGAGAAGACTATCACCGTTGCTCCAGATATTTCAGCTTTAGAAGCCTCCAAACAAGTCGCAGAAATTGAAACTAAATATGGTGGAGCTTTTGTCTCATCCATAAACAATGTCAGTTCATCATATCCAAAGACGCAATATGATTGGTTTTTCTACGTTAATGGATTTCTCTCCAAGACAGGGGCTTCAAACTATATAATAATGAACGGTGACTCAATCGCTTGGGATTACCATAGATGGGATGTTTCACAGTTTCAATCTGCGATTTTAGGGTCGTATCCAAAATATCTCACTAATGGGTATTCTGGTGAAATCTCTGCCACAATCGTAGCTTATGAAAACGAATTTGCTATGGAAGCAGAAAATTTACGGAAAATTTTAAGTGAAAAATTAAAGGCTGATGTGAAGAGTAAAACAATTAATGAACTTTCGGAAATTGAAAAAGCAAGTTCAAATCTTATAATTTTAGCTAAATCTAGTAACCAATTAGTCTCAGAACTCAATGAGATTCATGAAAGAATAGGATTCTTCGCATTTTTCAATGAAGATATTATCAAAGTAATTGATCAGAAAGGTGAGCTATACAATCAATATGAGAGCGCTGGAATAATTCAGATATCACAAAATATCTGGAATCCCAATGGAAACTTAGCTTGCGAAAATGTGATTATATTAATTTCAGGTACAGAAAAAGATCTGATAAAAAAATCAGTGGAAATCTTGATTCATGAAATGAATCAGTATAATCATGCATTTGGATTAGTTGTCACGGAAACGGAAGTCATACGAATTCCATAGAATTTCATCTAATTGGTGTGTAGTTATGAATTCATATTCGAGAAATAGAATTACGATATCGATAGCACTATTATCGATGATTTTAATATTTTTTCCGATATATTTCTTATTTTTCGGATATAATTCAATAATTGAACAATGGGGTTTAATCTCAATTATTATTGTTTCAGTGGCAATTCTAGCCATAATTATGGAATTTTCGCGTCAAAAACCGACTTCCAGAGATATTGCCTTAATAATTGTGTTAGGCACAACTATAGCTGCGCTTAGAATACCATTTGCTGCTTTACCAAGTATACAGCCCTGTACTTTTCTGATAATTATTTGTGGTATCGCTTTTGGATCAGTTACTGGATTTATGATAGGAATCATGACTCCGTTGATTTCAAATCTATTTCTAGGTCATGGTCCTTGGACACCATTGCAAATGTATGCTTGGGGTGTAATCGGGGCTATGTCCGCGGTTGTAAGATTCAATCCAACTATCAATCGTTGGAAACTAGGTTTACTGGGAATATTATCAGGATATTTCTATGGATTTGTAATGAATATTTGGTTCTGGTATTCTTTCCTGTATCCACATAATATATTCACATTCGTTTTTGCTCAGATTCAGGGTCTTGGTTTCGATACTCTGCATGCTCTTAGTAATTTTCTATTCCTAATTATTCTCGGAAATAGAATTTTACCAATATTCAAGAATCTCCTTGAATAAATGGCAGCTCTGGTATAGTTGACGAATAAATACAGAAGATTGATAAAGCAATACGTCAATTCTGCGAAAGATGATTTTTGTCAAAGGTAAACAGAAGAAAATTTATTACAGCAGCATTAGGCGGGGCATTTACTGCCGCTACCATATACGGCTATTATCAATATTCAAAACCTGCTGACATTAAGAGTTATCCAAGTTCGTCAATCACACAAACAGAATCAAGTCAACCGACAGATAACTCAGATTCCTCACCTACACCTCCAACTCAGAGCCCAGCGTATTCGCCCAAAGATGCCGCATATTTGGCTGTAGTGCATGGAGAAAATCCCACTGAAATAGTGGAAACTGCACTCGTGGCTCTTGGTGGAATCGAACGATTTGTCAAACCAGGAGACGATGTCATAATAAAACCTAACATTTGTGTTTCCTATCGATCTTTCGAATATGCGGCTACAACAAATCCAGAAGTTGTTGGTGCATTAACTTCTCTTAGTCTTAATGCTGGAGCTAAACGTGTAAGAGTTATGGATTATTCATTCGGTGGTAGCTCAGAAAAAGCCTACACCGCCAGTGGTATAGAGGAAGCGGTTAATGCTGCTGGCGGAGAGATGGAATTAATGAGTGACATAAAATATAGAGCAGTAGATATCCCACAGGGAAAAGACATCACTCGATGGTTAATTTATGGAGACATATTAGATGCAGACGTTCTAATCAATGTTCCAATAGCTAAACATCACAGTTTAGCGCGTCTTACTTTAGGTATGAAAAATCTACTAGGTATTGTGAAAAAACCAAATAGATTCCATTCAAACTTAGCACAACGTATCGCTGACCTAAATAGTCGTGTATACTCAACTTTGACAGTGGTTGATGCTGTACGTATTCTGAAAGATCATGGGCCAACAGGTGGAAATCTAGACGATGTGGAGATTGCTAATACAGTTATAGCGAGTCATGACATTGTTGCTGCTGATTCATATGCAGCTACCTTATTCGGCTTAACTGGAAATGATGTTCCGGCAATACGTTCTGGAGCACAAATGGGCCTAGGAAATATGGATTTGAGCAGCATTAAGGTTGAAAAAATCGACGTGTAACATCTACTTTGCCAAATAAACACGATTCATCCGAAAAAGAATTAGGAAGAAGGAAGAGATTATATCGATTACGTCAAGTAGTACAAATTTTTACACTAATTCTTTTTCTATATTTACTAGTTGGTACACGAAAGGAAATAATAACTATTCTGCCACATGATCTATTCTTTCGACTTGATCCATTACTAGGGATTACTTCGATACTAGCAAGTCAAGTATTTATTGTATCGATGATGCTGGGAGTTTTTACAATTGCGCTAACAATCATTACAGGTCGTGCTTGGTGTGGGTGGCTTTGTCCACTAGGTACTATCTTGGATTGGACACCAACATTTAGAATAAAAAGTAGCAAGATGAGGATTCAATCTCATTGGCTAATGGCAAAATATATCCTACTCTTCATCATCATTTTCACCGCAATTTTTGGTAGCTTGTCTCTCATAATCTTCGATCCGATAACAATCCTATCTAGAACAGTAACAAGTGTAATAATACCAGGCTTTAGTTTTCTAATTACATTAGTTGAGATCTCATTATATCGAATCGAATCATTTCAGCCTTCGATTGAACAGTTCGATTATCTAATACGTAGCAGATTACTTACAGAACAACCATTTTTTCTACCTAATTTAATAATAGTCTTCTTCTTTGGACTGGTTTTAACTCTTAATATTTTTCGAACGCGTTTTTGGTGTCGATATTTATGTCCTTTAGGTGCTCTACTGGGAATAATATCAAAGATTGCACGCTTAAAGTATCGACTAAACCAAGAAACATGTATTAGTTGCAATAAATGTGAAACAATTTGTCCTACTGCAGCAATAGACGCTAAAAATAATTTCTTCGCTAATACATCTGAGTGTATATCCTGTCTTGATTGTGTCGAAATCTGTCCAACAAAATCGATCACATTCCAGCATGAAAACAAAGCAAATTTAAAATCGAATTATAATCCAAACCGAAGGCAACTAGTCAAATCAATAGGTGCTGCTTTTTTTGGAACTGTTATATTATTTGTGATACCCATCTTTCAAGTTAAGAATTATTTTTTTATCCGACCTCCAGGAAGCGATGAACAAACATTAAGTAATAAATGTATTAGATGTGGAGAGTGCGCCAGAGTTTGTCCAACTGGAGTCATTCAGCCGAGTTATTCACTAAAATATCTTGAAATTTTATGGACGCCAATCTTGATGACACGTCTGGGTTATTGTGATTACTCTTGTACTTTATGTGGAGAAGTTTGTCCTACTGGGGCCATCACGAAATTGTCTCTTGAGAGAAAACAGAAAACTATTATTGGTATGGCTCATATCGATGAAAAAAAATGTATCCCCTGGGCTCAAGGTAAAGATTGCATTGTTTGTGAGGAGATGTGTCCAATACCTGAGAAAGCTATAAAATTAGAGAAAGAGACTGTAATGAATTCATCTAGTGAAATATCTGATGTCCTGTTACCTAGAGTTATTCCAGATTTATGTATTGGGTGCGGTATCTGTGAGTATAAATGTCCTGTTGAAGGTGAATCAGCGATTCGTATCTACCATGCTGAGAAATTAAAGCATCGAGCGATTATTGGAACATATAGAAAAGAGCACAGACATTTAACAAAATAGAAAATCCAAATGATGATATAATGGGTTTAGAATTTTTTTAGAGACTTTTAAATATTAATTGAAATTAAATTTGTTTCGATGAGATGAATGAGATGACGATTGTTCGAATAAGGAGTATTCCGGTAATAGTCTCAGATACAAAAAAAGCTAAGGAATGGTATACGGAGAAGTTAGGATTTGAAGTTCAAGATGAAATGGATCATTGGGTGGTTGTCGGTCCCCCTGGGTCATCAACTGGAATTCATCTATGCCAGAACGAGACTTTGGAACCTGGAAATACAGGCATTCTATTCTTCGATGATAGTGTTGAAAATACCTGTCAAGAATTAAAGAGTAAAGGTGTAGAATTCTCAAGAGACCTCGCTAAGGCTGAATGGGATGAGAATATGAGATATGCTATGTTCAAGGATCCTGACGGGAATGAGTTTTGGCTAATGCCAACCTAAACTTTAGAATTAAACACACTTGCTTTAATCGATTCATTATTCAATGGCTTGAGCTAACATCAAACATTTACTTAATGTAATGATCTACAAATTCAAAATTAAATCAATAATGCGAGAAATTATCAAATCATGGATTAATGACTTTATTTTTTTATGGTTTAGTGGGAACAGGGAATAATGTCTAACTCGTATTTTCATCAGTTTTCAATGACTTCAAGCTTGCCTTTTGTTCCTACGGATACTTGAAGTTCTCCTCTAAATGATCTCACTCTTCCATTCTCAATTCGTACTCTATCTCCAACACGTATCGAATTTATCTGAGCGTTCCAGAGAGGTAATTTAATGGTTCCAGTATCATCAGAAATTGTAGCTATCGAGACACTTAGAGGATTGCCATACCTAGAATAGACTCCTTTTGGCGCTGTTTTTTCAATGACCTTAGCTTTTAAGTTGACCCATTTGACATCGAGATCAATATCTTTTATTTCAATATCAACCGGTCCAACTTTCGCAGCTTTTTTGGCTGCACTCGAGGTGATCGATGGATAATCTGTAACTTCAATGTGTGGCATATTATCTAGGAATTCCTTGCTCAGGATTATTTGAGCAATTATTTTCTCACCTCTAGTCACAAGAAAGACTCCCTCGTCATCGGTCTTTTGGCGGCATTGGATTAAGATATCCTTGCACGATGACTTATTATGAGCCCATGCATCTTTAAAACATGAAAGAAATTCATTTGTCTCAACTCCATATTTCCTTGAGACTTTTACAAGATAAAGAAGCTTAGTTGTTTCAGCCATGGATCTTCTTTGACCACGAGGTCTTCCTCGTCCAATATCCACAGTTTCTTCCCGTTGGATCCTCAAATAGTACACACGCTCGCCTAATATTTGTTTCTTCCTTTTTATCTTTGATCCTTGAAACTTTTTGTCTTGATTTCTAGACTAAGGTGTTAAACAATCAATTTATTAGAAATTTTTCTCATACGGTAAATGATTTTCATAAACAAGTATATGTGAGTCTTGATGGAGGGACAGTATAGTATACGCTGATTCTACTGAGTATTATCATTCGTATAGCTAGAAGTAAAAGAGTTGGAATAATGAGTTTTGGTAGACGAGGATTTGGTCCTAGAACTATGCATAAGATAAAATGTTCTGATTGGTCAAGATGCAGAAGTTCCTTTCCTTCCAAAAGAAGGAAGACCTGTATATTGTCGAGAATATTTTCAGAAACATAGAACTAATCGGTAGTTCTAATTGTTTGAGTATTGACCTTTTTAAAAGTAATTAGGTCGATACTTATCTTCTTTTTTTTTAACTCTGTTTAAAAAATGTGTACTCGCTAGCTATCATACGAGAGTCGTAACATTATTTGTAACGACGATTTCTCCTAGCCTTAGCATCATCTTTTTCCCAAGCCCTCTTTTTTTGGCCTTGAATCCTTTTACGGCCAGGGCTGAAGGAATCCAAATCGCTTCGGTATGGTTTCATCTGAGCATAAAAACCTCCATAATGGCCTTCATTTGAAAGAGAAGATATCAGTTCGTTCAGCCTAGTCCTAATAGATTCTGAATCATTATCATCC
>DAOUZW010000143.1 GCA_030671315.1 Candidatus Bathyarchaeota archaeon | reverse complement strand
GTTCACATAAAATTCACTAAAAAAATTTAATATTTTATCTAATATTTTTCCAATTGTTTACTTTTCGAGAAATCAAATGGAGTTAACTCTACTTTCTCGCGAAGGTCTTGTGGCAATTTAATCCAAATATTTCTCATTTTGTCGATATCTCTCTCATCGAAGTAGACCATAATTTTCTTACAATTCCTGATAAGACTCTTCTTTATATTCCAAAGGACTTGCTCAGGATTGGCATCAATATCTTCTGATGATTCAAACTCCACAGCAATCCAGTCTTGGTTTTTCCAGTTCTCATGATCTATTCGACCGATTTCATTTGAGTCTGATAATTCGGCTAAATAGACTGTTGTGGGCTGTCTCGTGTTTAATCTTGAAGCAATTCCTCCTTGTTTTTCCATTATAGATCTTATGGTTTTTACTAAATTCGAAAGTCTATTTTCTATGTCTGAACCAAAGAAAGCCTCATTTTTTAGAGAAATAAGAAGTTCTAGGATCACTACAGGTGGATTCTTGAGTTCGTATACACTCCACCAGATTTTTTCCAACAATGTTTGTAGTGTATCATAATCATAGGTCGAGTTACCGTATTTACTTTTTAATTGATGCAAAAAGTGTGATGAGTTTAATTCCAATATCATTTCATATGTTCTTTCATCGGTATCTTTTTTTGTGTCAGATGACTCCACATTTTGTCCAAAAAGTTCAGATAATTTCTCAGTAACCCTTTCTTTTTCTTTTCTTTGAAAAACATCAAATGATAAAATGAACCCAGAGCGATACAGATTTTGTCAATCCTTACGTATTTGGATTAATTTTTTACTGGTTGATGTAATCTAACGGATTTCTATATATGAACATATAAAACATTGTAGTAAAACCTCTCCAAATTGCGAATATTTCAATACGCATCAAGATATTCTAAAGAGTAGTAAGTGAATTAATTATAACCTAGAAATAATTAGATATCCATCTAACAGTAACTCTTTTCTGTCAGTATTTGAACTACGATGCAATCTGCTTAAATTTCCAATCAGATTACTGAAAAGAAGTTTAACAGGTTTCGGGGTCGTGGGCTAGTCTGGTCTACGCTACGCGGCTTGGGAGGCTCTTAAGGCTTCAGGATTCCGCGAGGTCGTGGGTTCAAATCCCACCGACCCCACCATGCAATTTCTGAGTTGTAAAAACCATAGATTCAAGTATTTAAAAGAGGATAAATTGATTTAATTCGTAAATTGTATTAATTTGTATATTGTATTTCTATTATTGGGGAGGATTTATTGTCTGGCGTCAAAAATAGTGAAAAAATCATAGAACTTATTCAGCAATTAGATACAGCTTATGAGAAAGGTTTGATGAGTCCCGATGAGTATAGAACTCTTAGACATGGACTTGAACTAAGATTAACTCCCGCTAAGCGAGCTGGTAAGAAACGAAAGTTCAAATTGAAATATGCACTGATAGCAGTGATCATCATTATTGTAATCGTATCGGTATCATCACTACTTCTTATGCAAACCAATGTCCCAGGCTTTGGTAATAAACCAAGCTTTGAGATTTCAAATGTCAAGTTTGAACAAGCCAAATTGAGTTTCGATCTAAAAAATACAGGTACAGCGGAAGCAACTAATGTTGTAATTAAATTACGTTCTAGCGAAGGCGACATCCCTATTCGCGTCATAGATTCAGTAAAACCGGAAGACCCTCCTATGAACATAAATGAGAGTATTAACCTGGGAGAAAATCAAGAACTATATGGTGTTCAATTCAATATATTTGTGACCTGTAACGAGGAAGTGACCTATCTCTATCCTTTCACGCCATAACCTTATTTCTCTTTCATATTTTTTTTTCTAAAAAAAGAAATTTCTAAATTAGAACAATCAAAGGTAGCGACTAAGAGATTAGGGTTACGAAATGAACCCTAATTGCTATAATAGTCGTTTTAGGCGATTTTAGTTTGGAAAATACCCACTGTAGGCTAGATGATCTTGGAATTCTGGGGCGTCGGGTCTATAGATATAGATGTTCAGCAAGCGCATTGAAGAGTCTTCTCGTATTTCGATATCGTAATCCTGCGTATACCTTGAGTAACTTGCTGTGACAGTATAATTCCCTGGCGGTAAGTAGGTTTTATAGCCACCTTGTCCAGTTGTATGTAATACTTTTGTCAAATTTCCATCAGTGCTTTCTACTGTTATTGTGGCCCAAGCAGCTACTTGTACAACATGTCTTATCTCTATGTAGGCGTTACCAGCTAACCATCCACCATATTTTATCGGTGTGCCACTGTAACCATAGCTATAATTGCGGTAACGTGCGACAGCCATTGAAGGTAGGAACATAGCGACATATATAGTCAATATTAGCAGTGCACAAACAAACAGTTTATTCTTCATCATTACACCTCTGTTTCCATTGGTGTTAAAATCTCAACATATTCTTTCTTATACAGTTACTTCAATTGTAAGATTCAGTAATGTAAAGTTACAAACAAACGCGATTTTTCTAATGAATATATGATCGACTAGTGTTTTCTAGATCCGGAATTATCTTTGGCATTTCATCATTATTTTCATCTATGAATCTGTTTATTTGACTGTCAACTAAACCATTTACCACAAATTTAGTTGCTGGATGATTCTCTCCCAATGTATTACTTGTGACCGTGTATGATATCTCTTTTACTTGATGTTCATCTAGATGACCTAAAGAGTGAAGATACTCATGAAGAAGGATTGTAAATATGTAAGAATTGATTTCTCTAAATGTCTTACCGGACTTTATTACTGCACCCAGTAGACGACGATTCAGAACAATGGAATTAGATCCAATCTCATGATAGGCCCCAATTCTTTCAGGTAAGCTCGCCAATACTAGCATTAATCCTACTCTAGCTTCGTTAACTGTTTTTTTGACAGCTTTCTTTACGAGACTGAAAATCTCTTGAAAGTCTTTGCTCTTATCAAGCAGCTCAATATATTCTTGAGATCTGTTCACATGCTCAATCAAAAGTAATCATCTAGAATTTTTTTTAGATATTTGTTAGAGCAAAATACTAAATCTGCTATTTTCAAACAAACATCATTTGTTACCTCAAGTAACAAAGCTACATATTAACTTATCTCATCCAGATAATTTCTCAGCTTAAAGTAAAGTCGAAAATGCAAAATGTATTTTTTTATTCTAATGACAGTTCAGCTGCATGATACGAGCTTCTCACTAAAGGTCCAGAAAATACTTTTTTAAACCCAAGCTTTTCTGCTTCGATTCTGAAATAATTAAAGGTTTCAGGTTCGACATATTCCTCGACTGGAAGTTTGTTTCGATTAGGTTGCAAATACTGTCCTATTGTGATAATATCTACGTTTCTATCTTTTAGATCTTTGAGAGAGTTAAGTACTTCAAGTTTAGTCTCACCGATGCCCACCATTAGAGAGGATTTCGTCCAGATTCGATTATCTAATTTCTTAACTGTCTCAAAAATATTGAGCGAAACCTCATAGCTAGCCCTTGGGTCTCTAACTTTTTTCTGCAATCTTCTAACAGTCTCGATATTATGCCCAATGACATTAGGTCGAGATGAGACAACAGTTTTTAGAGGTTCAATTTTTCCTCCAAAATCTGGTATCAGAAGCTCAACTCTTGATTCTGGAGAGAGTTTCTTGACTGATGCCACACACCTAGCGAAATGTTCTGCACCGCCATCAGATAGATCATCCCTATCGACGGAGGTAATCACA
>DAOUZW010000037.1 GCA_030671315.1 Candidatus Bathyarchaeota archaeon | reverse complement strand
GATGTTAAAAAGCTACTCGGAACAAAAGAGGTTGACATTCTAATAAATCTCTTACCGAGTGGAGCAAATAAAGCAACAAAATATTACGCAAAAGAAGCTCTTTCAGCAAAATGCTCGTTTATTAACGCTACACCTTGCAGACTTGCATCAGATAAAGCGTGGCAGAGAAAATACCAAAGAGCCAGGCTCCAACTGGTTGGTGATGATATTAAGGACCAAATAGGGTCAACTGTTCTACATGAGACTATTCTAAACACATTGTCTAGAAGAGGGGTAAAGATCGATGAAAGTTATCAATTAGATGTTGGTGGGAGCATGGAATCTTTCAGTGCGCTGGAAAAGGATAGGTATAGTTCAAAAAGGAAATCAAAACTTACAGCTGTAGGTTCAGCGGTGCCTTATGAATTCCCATTAGTCGCAGGGTCATCTGATTATGTTGAATTCATGGGTAATTCGAGAACTAGTCATTTTTGGATAAAAGGAAATTACTTAGGTAAATCACAGTTTACTCTTGATATGACCTTAAATTTTATAGAAGGACCGTCTTGCGCCTCGGTACTGATGGATGTGATAAGAGCGGTAAAACTTGCCAAAGATAAAAAAATTGTAGGCGGGCCAAAAGAAATATGTTCATATGGATTTAAGATGCCTCCCGATCCTATCCCGCTTGATGAAGCTGCAAAATTATTCGAAAAATTTTCTAGCAGACGTTGAGTATAATTCTAATAGAAGTCGATGGGTTATTGCAAAGATTCAAAGATTTAATAAAGAAAACATCAGAAAATTTAGAAAGTAATATTGTTCTGGCCATAGATGTTGATGAAAAAGATCCTCAAGTCTTACTAGAAAAATGTGTAGAAATAATCGATGCAGTTTCGCCACATATTTGTGGAGTGAAATTTGGCAGACCCCTAATTCTTAAATTATCGCTTAATAACCAAATTCGAGACCTTATCAGACTAGCACACGAAAAAAAATTAGTTACAATTATGGATGCAAAGATCAATGACGTTGCTCATACAAACCTCAACATTACTACTCAATACTTTGATGCAGGATTTGATGCTATTATCGCCTCACCATTTGTAGGTTGGGATGGTGGTTTAGACACCGTATTCCAAGAAGCAACAAAAAGAAACAAGGGAGTAATTCTATTGGTGCATATGAGTCATAAAGGAGCAAGTCAAGGATACGGTAGAATCGTAATAGATCCGGATTCAACTAAAAAAATTCCGCAATTTATTATTTTTGCAAAAAATGCTTTGGCTTGGAAAGCCGATGGAGTTGTAGTCGGTGCAACACATCCCAATAATCTCACTATGGTAAAACAGATCGTAGGTGAAAATGTTCCAATTTTTGCGCCAGGAGTGATAGCTCAAGGAGCCTCTCCAAAGGATGCTGTCAAGGCAGGAGCTGATTATTTGATTGTGGGACGGGGGATCTTTTCATCGTCAGAACCTGAAAAATCTGCACAAAAAATCAAAGATGAAGTAAACTCAACGATCAAAAAACTGGCTAAATCTGATTTTGAATACTCTTGATTGATTTCAGCAAGGTTTTTTAGACTTCAAGAGTAGCATTTGAGAAAAATAGTTGGTGAAGGTTTGACAAAGATCAATGTTGCAATTGCAGGCATAGGTAACTGTGCATCTGCGCTTATCCAGGGAGTAAATTTCTATAAAGATGTATCATCAGAAGAGAAAATTCCAGGTTTGTTACACGTTAATTTTGGTGGATATCATCCAGGTGACATAAACTTTGTAGCAGCATTTGATGTTGATGCAAGAAAAGTTGGAAAAGATCTAAGCAAAGCAATAAAAGTTAAACCTAATAACACTAGAACTTTTTCAGAAGTACCCGATATGGGTGTCACTGTAAAACGTGGCCCTATAATGGACGGTCTGGGTAAATATCTCAAGCCAGTTGTGAAGGTTGATAAGAATTCAGTTGAGTCCGATGTTGTTGACGTCCTCAATGAATCAGAAGCTGACATGCTTATTAATTATCTTCCGGTAGGTAGCGAGGAAGCTTCAAAATGGTATGCTGAACAGGCGTTAAAAGCTGGATGTGCGCTTATTAATTGCATACCTGTTTTTATTGCATCTGATGATGCTTGGCAAAACAAATTTAGATCTGCCGGTTTACCCGTCGCTGGAGACGATGTGATGAGTCAAATAGGCGCTACAGTACTCCACAAAACATTGGCGAAATTACTTGTAGATCGAGGGGTCAATATTGATGAGAGTTATCAGTTAAACATAGGTGGAGATACAGACTTTTTGAATATGTTGGAACAGGAAAGACTTCGATCAAAAAGAATAAGCAAAACAAGTGCTGTGAAAGCTATGATTCCATACGATGTTCCATTAAGAATTGGTCCAAGTGATTATGTTGATTTTCTTGATAATAAAAAAATTTGCTATATTAGAATTAAAGGAAAATTCTTTGGTGATACTCCCGCAAGTATAGATGCTAAACTTGACATATTGGATGCTCCCAATAGTGGGGGTGTAATTATAGAGGCTATTAGAGCTGTTAAACTTGCCTTAGATCGGAACATCGCAGGTACTTTAACGAGCATATCTTCATTTGCATTTAAACATCCGCCTACGCAACTGCCAGCTAGTGTTGCTAAAGACTGGGTTGAAGAATTCATTATAGGGAAACGAGAAAGATAAATTGGTGCGTATTAGATTTTTTCAATGTAGATAAGATGAAATAAGAAACAATAATGTTATGATTTACTCATTATTGTCGACAAAAAGCTTTTATCATGCGGGATTTTGTTTCAAACCAGTGAGCAGTATGGGTGGAGCTAAAAAGAAAAGCATGTCCAAAATGGAACCGAACGAGAGAACAGGCCAAGATCAGAAACCAGAGAAAAAACCCAAAGGAAAGGGGAAAATGGATTTTGAAAAGAAAGAAAAGAGCATGAGGATGCCTGATATAAATAATGAAAAATTAATATCTGATCTTTCCAAAATGGGCGCAATAACTCCATACGCTGTTGCCTCACAATTAAATTTAAGGATCAGTCTAGCGAAAGACTTGCTTGATGAATTAGAGAAAAAACAATTAATCAAATCCATCGGAGGAAATGCTCGAGTTAGGATATATGAAGCTCCAGCGGCTGCCTAAACTTTATCTTTTGTTTTTTATTTTTTCGTAAGAATATCAAATATGTGTCTGCAATCTATGACTTTTCAAGTTTAATTCTTTTACTAGAATTAATTTTTTGAAATATCTGTAAATTATCCTTAATTTTTCCGATGATATTCATTGGGCTGTATGATTGCGTTGCATTTAGAAAAATGCATACAGCTGATCCCATTGGCCAATATGTGACAGTTCCAGGATCAACTTGAGTTTTAGCTTTTTCAACTCCAATATTTATTGGCGCTTTAAAATAGACCATGTCTTGGTTTAGGGCTGTTATCCCATTCAGTGGCATGGAACGCAGTAAAGCATCAATCGTTCTCGGTGCTAAAAATCTAATTAATTCACATTTTGCATTTCCAACATCTTCAACAGTAAACTGAACTTCTATACGGGATATGCTTTCATTCAAAATATATCGCCAATTATCAATTGTTTACAAATAGGGGTATATGGAAATCATATCTAATTTTTAGTTAAGATGCGTTCTAGGTTCTTGGCAATCTCTTCAATATGATCTTGTTTGACCATTGGATGTATTGGAAGTGAGAAAACTTGTCTTGAAGCTTTTTCTGTTTCTTGCAAATCAGTTTTCTGTGATGCATATTTTCGATAAAGTGGAAGTAGGTGAACTGGGGTTTCATAATATACGGCGGCCCCTATGTTTTTTGAACGTAGTTTACTGACGACTCTATTTCGTTTACCTGCATTCGCCCCTCTCATTCTTACTGTGTAAAGGTGCCAAGCATGTTTGCTGCCTTCAGGCTCGAGTGCCAGATCAAGTTTTTTGATGTCTTGAAGCTTCTTTGTAAGATGTTCGGCGTTTTTTCGTCTCTTCTCTAAGAATGTTGGAAGTTTTTTTAGTTGTACCGTACCGATTGAAGCGGCAATCTCGGTCATTCTATAATTGTGTCCTAATGTTGAGACCCAATAAGGTCTTTCTTCACCGTGTACTCTAACACGTCTGATTTTTTCAGCAAATTCGGCGTCATTTGTAGTTATCATTCCACCTTCTCCAGTTGTAATGTTTTTTACACCGTAAAAACTAAAGCATGATGCGTCCCCTATGTTTCCGATTTTTTTATCTTGGTATTCGGCCCCTAAAGCTTGAGCCGCATCTTCTATTACAGTTAATCCACTTTTTCCTGCAATCTTGATGATAGCACTCATATCTGCAGGCAATCCATAAAGATGAACAGGTATAATTGCACTGGTTCTGTTGGAAATCTTACTTTCAATCAAATCAACTCTCATGCAATATGTTTTAGGATCAATGTCTATGAAAATTGGTTTGGCACCAGCTAACAAAACAGCGCCAGCAGTAGCTGGAAAAGTAAATGATGGAACAAGAACTTCATCACCTTGACCTATGTTTGAGGCCATTAATGATGCATGCAAAGCAGCCGTTCCGCTATTAACTGCTATTGCATACTTCGCACCAGTATATTTTGAAAATGCTTTCTCAAATTGCAGGACCTGAGGTCCTGCACCACTTTTATCTGTTAATAGACCCTCTTTGAGGACTTCGGTTACAGCTTCAATTTCTTCCTTTCCAATACAAGGCTGATTTATCCTCAAAAGACTACGCATGTTTATACTTCCAAAGAGAGACGACTCAAGGATCTGTAATTGATCATCTTAAGGCTTCCTAACATTTAGATTTTGATTCTCAAAAAATCTGTTGAAGTTAAGGGAAAATTCTGTGATCGCAAAAAGATAGCTTCTCATATTTTGAACATGCACTTCAATATCTTGGACAGTAAGTGGAAAATTTTGAAACATTTTGTAACGCAATATTTATTATATTGTGAAATAGCTCTTGTTTAGCCATTTTATTGAGGAATATAATAATGTCTGCTCCACAGCTTTCTGGTCAACCAATATTGGTTTTGAAAGAGAATGCCACAAGAACTGAAGGTAGAGATGCACAGCGTGCAAATGTATCAGCGGCACGTGTTCTAGGTGAACTTGTTAGAAGTTCGCTGGGGCCAAAAGGTATGGATAAGATGATAGTGGACTCTTTTGGAGACGTAACGATAACTAATGATGGGGCGACTATACTAAAAGAAATGGAAATCGAACATCCTGCAGCAAAAATGATGGTTGAAGTCGCCAAAACACAAGATCAAGAGGTTGGCGATGGTACAGCAACAGCTGTGGTATTGGCCAGCGAATTACTTGGAAAAGCTCAATCCCTAATGGAGAAAGGCGTGCATCCGAGTGTTATTATTGAAGGATTTTCAACAGCTTTTGACATGGCAACTAAATATCTCGATAAGATCGCAATTAAGGTTCAGTCAAATGATAAAATTATGCTTAGGAAAATAGCCGAGGTGGCCTTAGCGACTAAATTAGTCGGCGAGCAGAGAAAGTTATTGGCTAATCTAGTTGTTGAAGCTGTTCTTACAGTAGCTGAGATGAAATCTGGCAAATATGTCGTTGATATCGAAGATGTGAAAATCGAGAAAAAAGCTGGAGGCAGCGTTTCTGATACTCGATTGATAAAAGGATTGGTGATTGACAAAGAAGTAGTTCATACTAGAATGCCAAAACATATAGATAATGCAAAAATTGCCCTAATCATAAAACCTCTCGAAATTGAGAAAACTGAATTCGACTCAAAATTATCTATCGCATCTCCAGAGCAACTTGAGTCGTTTATCAAGAAAGAGGAAAATATGCTCGAAGAGATGGTTGATAAACTTCATGAAGTTGGGGCAAATGTGTTAATGTGCCAAAGAGGAATTGATGATGCGACCCAACACTTCATGTCAAAACGAGGAATATTGGCCATAAGAAGAGTGAAAACATCAGACATGGAACACCTTGCGAAAGCGACTGGAGGAAAAGTAATCACTGAAGTAAGCCATTTGGAATCGACAGATCTAGGTCATTCAAAGCTGGTTGAAGAGAGAAAAATTGGAGACGACAAAATGATTTTCATTGAAGGATGTAAAAATCCTAAAGCAGTAACGATGTTTATCCGAGGAGGAACAGAAAGAATAATAAATGAAGCGGAGAGGGGGATACACGACGCAATATGTGTTGTAAGAGATGTTGTACAGGAGCCCAAGATAGTCGCAGGAGGAGGGGCCCCGGAAGCAGAAATTGCAAAAAAACTTCGAGAGTACGCTAGAAAAATTTCTGATAGAAGCCAGCTTGCTATAATCTCGTTTTCTGATGCTCTGGAATCCATACCTATGACGTTAGCTGAAAATGCTGGATTGGATCCAGTTGATATCTTAGTTGATTTAAGGTCCAAACATGATAAAGGTCAGATCTGGGCTGGGATTGATCCCTTGAAAGGAAAAGTCAGAGACATTTCACAGATAGGAGTATATGAGCCTATGGCCGTAAAACGGCAAGCAATTGCTTCATCAACAGAAGCTGCTACTATGATTTTAAGAATTGATGAAATGATAGCGGTGGGAAAAAGTGATGGTGGACCTACACCTCCAACACCGCCAGAAGAGGGTGCTGGTGAAGAAGATAGTTAAGAAAAAGAAACAGGCAAGCAAGGTTCAGGTCATAATCGGTCCCGCGAAACTCACCAGATTCGAAAAGGCTAGAATAGTAGGTGCAAGAGCAATGCAGATCTCTATGGGGGCACCTGTATTACTGGATGTTGATATCAAAGAAACATCACCTATCTCAATTGCTCTCATGGAACTAAGAGAGAAAGTATTACCGATTAGCATTAGGAGAAGTTTACCTGATGGGACAAGCCAAAATATCCCATTGAAGTTATTATCTGCAGACGAAAATTGGTAATGTCAATCCAAAAAATTATGATCGGTTATTATGATAGAAGAGGACGCGCCATTAAAAAGGCGTCTTCGCCATCATAATAGTAACGTGAGATTCTTTTTCTAATGCTAAACCCTAATTTTTTGTAGAGTTGTAATGCAGGTTCATTAGTGACTCGTACTTCGCAAAATGTCTCTGAAGAACCGTAATTGGTCAGTGACGACATTGCTGACAGCATTAGTGCTCTAGCAATTCCTGTTCTTCTATAATTTGGACTAATTGCAATAGAAACTACATGACCTTTTCTAACAGGTTTAATACGAGAAAAATCAGAGAAGCCACTTTCTAGTCTACACATGATATACCCTATTATTGTACTGTTAGCCTCAGCTACAATAAATGCGTCTGGGCAATTCTTGAAGATTTCCATGAAGAAATATGAATTATAATTCTCCGGGAGACAGATCTTGTTGATCTCCATGACCTTCTCGAGGTCCATTGTTATGAATCTTCTAAGTGAAACCTCGGAAGTTAGATTCATTTGATTATCGTCGGTGAGTTTGAAATTCAACAATATAAGGGTTTGCAAAAGGAATATGAAAATCTAAATCCTGGAATCTAAAAGGTAGCTAGACTTAAATTATAAAGCTCTTACCGTTACCGCTATCAAGTTTGAAGAGGAATACCGTTTGAGTGATGCTCCACATCAGAAATTAGGTTATGGAGCAGAATATTCCCTATCAGATTTGAAAGGGTTTTTAGAGAAATACTTCGAAGTCATTGATGGTTTTTTGGATTTATCCGGTATTCCTACTTTCACAATAAATCCTGAACCAATAAAAAATAAATTCAAATCACTTACGGTTCAGTTTAATTCTGTTGGACTTCTCCCTATTATGAGAAGAAGTGAATCTACATATGTGGTGAAAATTTTTAATAAGCCACCTCAAAAGGCCGGGAGGAAAGGATTAGGTATAATTCTTTTTGTGGCAACAATGGCTACCATATATCTAGCTGGTTATGTTCTTTGGACTGAAAATCCCCTCTGGAGCGAGATATTAATGCCGAAGGCAAATCCGTTCTTCCAAGCAGCAATATATGCTGTATGCCTTGCTGGGATCATTGGAATACATGAATTAGGACATAAGATAGCCTGTAATCGACATGGATTGATGGCGTCAAAACCATATTTCATACCAGGTTTTCCTCCCTTTGGAACATTCGGAGCGTTAATATCACTAAAGGATCCGCCGACAAACAAAGATGAGTTATTTGACATAGGCGTCTCTGGCCCAATAGCAGGATTCAGTATAACAATCCTTGTAACACTAATTAGTGTTGCATTAGGCGTGGTGATACCTGATGAAAAAGCTCAGATACTTCAAGAACAGAACCTTATAGGAACTCTTGTTTGGCCAAATTCTCCATATTTATTCGAAATGCTTTCAGGGTTGGTTGAGGCCCTCGACCTAATAGTAATACCGCAAGGTTCAACCCTTGTTCTTGCGAATATTCTTTTTGCAGCTTGGGTCGGATGTCTTATTACATTTTTAAATCTTCTACCAATATGGCAACTTGACGGAGGACATATC
>DAOUZW010000016.1 GCA_030671315.1 Candidatus Bathyarchaeota archaeon | reverse complement strand
CATGATATCGCGGTAGACCATTACCGGCTCCACTTGTAGGTTGTACAGGTAGACCTCCGGCATTTGTCTCTCCAAGATTTCCTGGTAGCTGTGCTCCCAACGTATAGTGGGCTGACACTTGATTTACAGTAGCTATCGCAGATAGTACGAATATAGTTACGCAGAGCGTCGCTAGTATTCGTTTATTCAATTTCCATTTTCTCCCATTTCTTTTAGCCGCATAAGCGCGACTTGAAAGCTCGTTCATACGGAAGTACTATTTAAGAGATGTAGTAGACTTCGATATTTATAAATAACCAAAAATATTACATTGTAATTTATATAACTACATATGGGTCCCTGCAATGTCCACGAACCAAGAGAAAGAATACTATAGGAAATATATGAAACAATATTACGGGAAACATAAAGATTATTGGAGAAACTACTATCTCCAGAGGAAAAAGGGGTCCAGTAAAAAGAGCAAAGGCTCCTACCGAAACCGCAAATCTTACCTAGCTAAAATCTCAGCAACATGGTATCGTCCCCAAAAAAAGAAAAGCCGTCTTGGCCGTCTCATTGGAAGGTTTGGTCGAACTTCACCCTCACTTACAAAAGCGAATAGGTTGAAAACAAGTTCAAACAACCGTAAAGACAATGTAGAACCAATAAAACAATACCGGAACATACTTTTAGAAATCCTCAGAGAAGAAGAGTTTCTTAACATAAAATTCCCAGAAAAGAATTTTGAGAAAATTCCACTTAGAAACTTCTCAACATTCCAAGCCCTCGCTAAAAAGAATAATAAAAAATGCATTATAGAATTTGTCATGTCGCCATTCAAAGTTTTCACGGAGAAAAGAAGAGAGAGTCTGCAAACATTTTTAGATTTCTTCGACGCAAAATTTTTCTTATGTTTTATCAAGCCAGACTTTTCGGGATACTGCATATTAGAGGTTAAGTCAAGCAATATCAAATCAATCAATTTGGGGCTTAAAGCAATAGAAAACATGAAACCGATTCCAGAGTTCATCTAAAACAGATAATATAGCACATATGCGGTAATCGCGAAAACTACATCATTTAATAGATGGAAAATTTCCAGCCGAAGACAATTATAAACCCTAATCTTTCTTGGCGGCGTATAAGCAATTATATCATCATTATAGAAAAGTTAACCTTCGCTTCTCATCTTAATCAGTGAGCTAGATCTAGCTCATGTTCGCTTGCACCCAACGTGTTAATATTGCATCAAGACCATGTTGAGACTGGAGATCTTCCACACATCTCCTACCTTAACCAGTTCAAAATTCTCGGTCGCGAATCGCTCATCGGTAGCAACCTTACATTTGACCTTTGCCTCATCCCCATCAATCGAGATAGAAGTATCAACTAGTTCCAGTTCTGTTGGTCCTTCTACTGCTTCGAACATTGAGCCATAATAGTTACGAATTTGGTTTTTTCCTGAAAAACCATATGTTTTCAAGTGTGTAACTGTCAATGTGGCATCATCAACAAATAGTTTTACTAATGGATCCAGTGATTCCGATTTCGCTAATTCGTGATATTCATAAATCAATTGGTCAATCATTTCACTATCACTCAGAGTGTTTGTAGGTGTTGAAGTTGGAATGCTTGTTGTAGTGGAAGTTGTTGAGGTTGATGTAGTTGGTGAAATTTCAGGAGGAATTTCCGTTTTGTTTCCTGAATAGATCGCACTAACAACTATCAGTATTAGAATGATAGCCCCCAGCGCCATCCATTTTTTAGACGTGAACATCCTTAACAACCAATTAGTAAGAGGTTATTTCTTATTCTGAGAATTGGTAAGTTTCCTTTTATTTGTTATGATGCAGATTTTTGAGGTGTTTCTTTTAGTCCGGCTTCTTTGAGCAGTTTTCTGCATTGGTCTACCGATAGTCCTTGTCCTTCAGAGCTAGAGGTATCATGGCATTTATCTCTTGGGTTAGGTCCTGTCTCTGCCCAGATGAGGTTAGCTCCGGCAAGAAGTGATGGAAGGTTAGGTTCATGTGTACAATTCCATATGACAGAATTTAACATAACGATCCTTGTTATTGCTACTATCTTTGCAAGTTGTACCAAGTTTATCTCGCCTTGGTCATGTAGCCTGGTGGTCGGAGCTGAAGTTCGCCTCATGGCACCACTAAATTCGACGCCAAGTTTTTTACCTAAAAACATGAGATCGATTATTTCATCTGCATTATGTTCTGGACCGATTGGCTCAACACAGAAATATACTTTTAGACCAACTTTCTTTGCATTTTCGATGGTCGATATTCTGGTCTTTGGATCGATCTTGGTATCGTAACCTTCTCTTAATCTTACGGCGTGATATATTGCTGTGAAACCAACATCTTGAAGTTCTTGAGCTTCAGTCGATCCAAAATCATCTATATTGGCGACAAGCGTTATTTTTGGGGATAAGGATTTTTTTACCTCTTTTCCCAAATTTATGAAATTACTAAAGTCAAAACTGGCCGTCGTCATAAGATATAACGTATCAGCTCCAGCTCTTTCGAAATTTTTTGCTCTGGTTAGAATTTCCTCTTTACTGAGTTCAATCTTTTCGTTAGGTATTCCGCCGAAGATACAGAAGCCACATTTTCTTGGACATGCCGTATAATCGAGGCCTATTTGAGCGTGAATTTGGCCTGCGCCATTTGATCTTTCTCTTGTTAATTTATTGGCTGTGAAAAATAATTCGTACATCTCTGGGGAAAATTCATGAATCTCCATAAGCTCGAAACATTCTTTCCTAGATATCTCATTCCCTTTTAAAGTACTTTGAAGGATGTTATGAATATTGTTAGACATATTGGATGGCCTATCTTATGTGCTCAGTTTATTCCTATTAAAATCGAATATATTTGATTTTAAATCGATTAACTTGTGTCTCTTTTAATCTCGTGAGTTTGATTAAAGTTTGCATCTTCTGATTTTAATCGAATCTTGGCGCCGGGAGTGGGATTTGAACCCACGAGGCCCGTAAGGACCACAGGCTTTCAAGCCCTTTTCCAGGCATGGGCTTCTTCACGAAACTGCCCCGTACCAGGCTCGGGAATCCCGGCAAAAATCGATCTTGATTTATTATTTTGGTTTAAAGCTGTTATTATCCCTTGGAAAGATCGCATTCTAATTTGACGTAGCCTATTTTTTTTGGTAGCTCGATTGTTTGCTTTTCCATTCTCTAGGATATGTTCCAGTTTTCATTATGACTCTTTTTATTTTAGCCGCTATACCTTTCTCAACATCGAGGATAGTATCAGTTGAGAGTTTGGATTCAGCGAGTGCTATGACTTCTCCTTTTAAAGTGAATATCGCTACTGGATTTCCAGGTTCTATACCAGTCTCGATTTTGGATATTCCAGGAACAGCCAGTAATGCTCCATGACATATTGCGTCAACGGCGGAGTCTCGAATATAGATCTTTGGGATACATTTGAAAGCTTCTTCAACAGGTTGTATGATAGTCCTTAGTTGTTCTTCGCTATCTTCCTCCTTATAGATTCTATTGGCTTCTTGAAGTTCGTTTATTGTATAGTGATTCTCTTCTTCTGTGAAGATCCCTGCTCTGGCTCTTCTTAATTCTCTCATGTGAGCTCCACTCCCCAGAGCGTCACCTACGTCTGAACATAATTTTCTGATGTAGGTTCCTGCCTGACAAGATACTCTAAAAAGAACTCTTCGATCATCGATCTCCAGCAATTTTATGTCGTAAATAACTCTCTTTCGAAGTTCTCTTTTAACCGAAGCTCTGATAGGGGGTTTCTGATAGATCTCGCCTACGAATTCATTGAGTTTTGCTTTTACCTCATCCTCTGGAATATCACTATGAAGTTGCATTAGGCAGATGTATTCCTTTCCTGAATAGAGGAATGTCTGAAGAGCTTTTGTCGCATCCTCTATCGCTATTGGGAGTACACCGGTTACCATGGGATTTCCCCGGCTTCTTAGCCTCTAGGGTGCCGCCATGACCGACATGTGATACTCCAAGAATTTTCTTTACCCATGATGCAACTTCATGACTAGATGGATTGGGTGGTTTGTTAAGGTTAATCATCCCAAATCTAATGTGTTCGTTGATTGTCCGTTCTTCAGGATTCTTTCCAAATTTGGTATCGGTATCAACTTCAGCAATTATTTTCAGGTCTCTACTAACTTTCCAAAATGGGTTCTGATCTTTCATTAAATTCACCTCTTGCTAGGAAGAATTAGCGATGAGATATTGAGTTTTTTAATATCAAAAAGTCTTTAGGAGCTCTTTCGTTTCTTCTCAGTCGGGACTTTTTTTGGTGCAGATTTGCCTTTTGTTAGAATCTGTTCTATCTCTTTATCGGTTGCTCCTTTCTTGACGTCAATTTTCTCTTCAGTTGGACTTAGATGTTTTAGGTTTACTCTTCTTCTTTTTACTCCTGTAATTTGTGGTGGACCTGTGACGAGTACGAAGTTTTTATCCATCAAATCAACTATGATACAACGTTTTCCTTTTTCTCTACCAGTTGTTTTGATATAGAGAGAGCCAATTTCTATTGATGACATTCATTTCTTCCTCTTTGTGATTTCTTTGACGTAGTCTCCTACGATCTTTTTAATGATTTTTTTCATTTCCTCGAAGGGGTATAGATTGGTGTCTACAATTAAATCATATATTGATGGATCTGAGACATCTATTCCGTAATATCTTTTATATCGTTCTTTCTCGATTTGTTCTCTATAAAGGGTTCCCTTTTCAGCTTCCTCTAAACTTATACAATCTCTCTGCGCTATTCTTTTTAATCGTACTTCTTTAGGGGCTATCAAGAGTATCTTGAGAACTGTTTTGTCTCCTGCCATCCAGGCAGTTAATTGCCCATCGAGTATGATATTTCCTTTATTTGCTTCCTGTTTTATTCTTTGATCAATCGTGTTATCTATTTCCGGATTATTATCAGTTATTTTATTCATCTCATCTAGGGTCATTTTTTTTTCTTTAGCAACTGCTCTAAAGAGTTCTCCTGCAGAGATGTGTCTTAATTCCAAGTCTTCAGCTAATAATTTGGCGTAAGTTGATTTTCCTGTCCCGTGCAGTCCACCCACTGTTATTACTAAGTTCATTGACGTCGTTAATTCTCCTGAGTGAAGGACTATTTCATGAGATTAAATTCCGTTATCCCATTTCTGGATTAACGCCCAGTATTCTTGAGAGTGGAAGGCTTGAGGCGAAAGAGCAGAGGATATACCAGGTGATGTATGGAAGCTCGTAACCTAACAGTATGGGAAATGTAAATGGAGATAAGGCAACCACCTTAGTTGCGAAGAAACTGTTTAATATATAAAATATTATCCAAAACGGGCCGAGATATATGAAGCTCACCTTCATTCTATCCCACATTGCCTTGCTTTGAAGCTGCATTATTGGTTTCTGCCTCTTCATCACTTTGGCAAGCAATTGCTTGTCACCACTTTTTTTAGCCTTATCCATCTCCTTTCTCCACGCATTTACTTCACCCATAACTGACTTCATTTTTTCAACATCTACTAGTACACGATTTGCAAGGTTAGTCGTAAGTGAAAGCGTTAAAGCGACACCCATTATGAATAATGTCGAGTAAGGCCTCTCACCATAACCTTCCAACATCATCATAATCGAAGACCACAATTGTTCAAACAATTTCTAAATTACCTCCTTAATCATATCAAGTATCTGTTTAACTGCCTTATCAGGTGAACCTTCTTCATTGTTGATTATTGATACCGGAGTCCCTGTCATTATAGCACATGCAGCCGCGGTCTTTCTACCCCATTCTAGATCGGATTCTACATTCTGAAACGTTTGAGCGTCTCTTTTTCTAGCCTGATCTTTTTCTCTTCTTTTCGTTATGTCTTCTGGATTTGCTTCTATTAACACTAACATTGATGGATCCAACTCTTTAATCACATATTCAGGTAAACCTGGAAACGCACCGACCGGTGTTCTTATGAACATATGGGTGTCAACAACCAGTACATAATGATTTTTCATCTTGGATATCAACTTCGCTGCCTCCAGTTGGACCTCTTTTTGCTTTCCGAAGTTCTGTTTTCGTAACTCATCCCGATGAACATTCTTTCCAGAAGATTCAAGAAGGTTATTCATTGTTGTACCGAAGTTCACAATTCTAAGCGCAATTTTTTCCTTCTCAGCTTCTTTTACGAGTTTGTTTAGGACAGATGTCTTTCCAACTCCAGGAGTACCTGTTATAATTACTAAAGATCCCAATAACAGTCTACTCCCCGAGAAATGATCTTACAGCAGGGAACATTTCACTTACACGCTCTCGGACTAGAAGCTGGTAATACTGCTCTAGAATACCTACCGTCAGAAGAATTCCAGTTCCTGAACCAAAAGCACCGAGGAAATCAGCAAAGACTGCTATCGCCCCGACTGTTGCGCCGCCCAAAATTGTTACTGTTGGAATGTATCGCTTCAGTAATTGTTGGATAGGTGCGCTTGATCTTCTAAATCCTTCAATTTGCATACCTGAGTCTATGAGTTGTTTCGAAACAGACTTGGCATCCATGCCACCAACTTCAACCCAAGTCACAGCAAAAAAGACGCAGACAATTATAAAAAATGCAGCGTAAATCAATGCTTTCACAGGATGTTCCATGAGCGCAATCAGACCTCTCGGAGGCGACAGAAAATATATTAATCCACCAATCGGCTCCGCACCTCCTTCTCCAGTACTGAATTGACCTATAAGATTTAACCAAAAGTTTGTATTCGTAGGGTTGTATCTTTGCCACATCATCTGTGTTATGAAATAGATATTTCCAAAGAGTGCTGCAGCAAAGATCACTGGAATATTTGAGACATAAAGGAATTTAATTGGAAATTTCCCTCGAAAACCTCTATACCTGGCGTAAGACACGGGAATATTTACTTTGATACCACTGGCGTAGACTACCACTAATATAACTACGCCCGTCATTATTAGGCCGACCATATCTGGAAGGCCCCCACTTCGAACAAAACCGGTAAGAGGTTCACCTACTTGAATCGATTGAACAAAGGCTATGATCGAGCCAAGATAATATCCATCTTCCAATGGACCTACTGGAGCTATCAAATCCCACCAGATCATCTGAGCAACACCTGCTGCAATAAATAGGCTAATACCGCTTCCTATTCCCCAACCTTTCTGAAGCATTTCGTCAAGCAGCATCAATATTATTCCTGCTGCTAGAAGCTGTAGGAAGATTCCTAGCGCGTTTGGAACAGTGAGCTGTCCGTAGGCCCCACCTATGATAAAGGCTAATGCTTCAAATAGTGTCATACCAACAGCTAGAATCTTGCTGGCACCTGTGAATAGTGATCTGTCCTCCGGATTGGACATATCAACATTGATCATTTGGGAACCTTTAAGAATCTGGAGTATCAGACCAGCCGTAACTATTGGTCCGATCCCTAGCTCCATCAATGTGCCTCTACTTGAGGCAAATATGACTCTCATAGCGCCTAGAGGATCGTCGGCGCCACCTTGTCCAACTCCAAGAAGTGGAACCTCACTCATAACCAAAAACAATACTAATGCAAGTGCTGTCCAGAGAAGTTTCTCGTTGAAACTGATTTTTCGTTCAGGTTTCTTAATATCAGGAAAGAATCTTATT
The DNA here is from genome assembly GCA_030671315.1 of Candidatus Bathyarchaeota archaeon. Taxonomy (GTDB): domain Archaea; phylum Thermoproteota; class Bathyarchaeia; order 40CM-2-53-6; family RBG-13-38-9; genus RBG-13-38-9. The sequence goes on along the minus strand of DAOUZW010000016.1, from coordinate 5,508 downwards.
AGAGGTTTGAATAATTCTATGAATCTTGGCAAGGCTTCACCTAATCTTTGAAGTTATGGATCCACCGGCATCTGTTATTTTTTTAGCTGCAGATTTTGATGTTTTTTCTACTTGCACATTAAGTGGAATTTTAATTAATCCTTTACCTAACAATTTTTTATATCCTAGTGATGCAAGGTTGAGATTAATCGGTAATTTCTTATCTTGGATATCCATCGGTTTTACCAGGCGATCTAGTTCGCCAACATTTATTATACCGGACTGGATTGGAGTCGTTGGAATCTTGAAACAAAGTTTTACTGGCTTTACATACTGTGAAGGGTTTGTATTTTTATGTTTGAATCTTCCTGCATTGCCTCTTCCTCCTTTCATACCGGAATCTCTATGTTGACCTGAAACACCCCATCCATGCATTCTTGAGCCACGCTGTCGTCTTATTTTCCTCTTTCTTGTTGCCATAGTTGATTTTTCTCCTAAATCATTTTTTTCACAAGTTCTCCGACGGCTTCTCCTCGGTATCCTAGAACCCCACCCTTTCCAAAAGGATCTTTTATTTTTCCACCATAGCCTCCTTTCGGCGAGTTTAGGTTATATTTTATGTTTACACCATGTCTTTTGAGATCTTGCGGTTTTATTTCTCCTGTGCTTAGTGATTTTGCAAGAGCTTCAATAGTTGATATAGAAAATCTCTTTTTCACTTCTTGATCCGTTAAGCTACCAATTTTCGGCATTTTCGTTCTTTTACTTAGAAGAAGAGACAATATATCTTCCGTTACTTCTCCCCAGAATAGAGTGTCCTTTACTACTTTGAGAGTTCCTCTTATTGCTGGCGTATCAGCCATTATGATAGCTTGGTTTCTTCGATTCAAGCCTAAATCTCTCAGAATCGCCTTTATCCTATGCTTTTGACCTGCTGAACCTCTTACTCTGACAGCTAAGAGGCACATGTTATTTTCTTTACTCATGAGAACCATTTCCTAATGATCCTATTCTGCTACAGTGATCATTGTGTAAGATTGTTTTAATGCACCATAGATCGCGTATGCGATAGATGTTAGTGTGTTGGTTGCACCATAAGTTTTAGTCCAGCAGTCTTTTATCCCTGTGAGATTGAGCATAGTTTTAACAACCTCGCCTCCGACTAGTCCTAACCCTCTTGGTCCAGGATATAGTTCAACTTCGACGCTGCCACATTTGCCTCTTACCTTGAATGGTAATGAGTGGTGAATTGTACATCCGCATTCCCAGCTTCCACAACCTCTTCGTATTGGTATGACAGCTAGTTTGGCTTGGACTGTGGCCTTTGCAATTGCTGTTCTAACTTGTCTGGCTTTTCCTAATCCTATTCCAATATATCCTTCAGGATCACCGACAGCCACTACTGCTTTGAATCTTGACCGCTCACCAGCATCAGTTTGTTTTTGAACTAAACTTATTCCGAGTACACTCTCTTGGAGATTGGGTAAAAGGACGTCAATAATTTCTGATTCGAGTATTCTTTGCCCTTGAATAAATATTTCTTCTAGAGATGTTATCTTACCTTCCTGGACAAGTTTTCCAATCTTGGTTCTCGGCGTCCAGCCTGCCTCGACTCTTTCTGTATGTCGACTCATGTAGTTTATGTCGCCTCTTCGGAAGTTTCTGATATTTTATTCTTAACCTGTTCGAAATGTTCTGGGAGATCTTCAGGTTTTAATCCATTTTTTAAGTACTGTGAGAATCTTGTTTTGTATTGATCTGGATTTGATGATAGTTTTTTTGCATACTCGGCAATGTGTTCGCCTTTGATCCGTTTATCTTCAGGAAGGATTTCTTCTTTGTGAGGAATTTCTAGACCTGAATCGATTGCGCCTTTGAGTGTGCAGAATATTCGTGAACCTTTCGAGCGTCTTCTTAGACCGATATCGAGGATCGCTTTTTTCATCATTTTTGAATTCGCTCTCTTACCTGCGAGAAGACCTGTAAGATAAGAGGCTGGAATATTATTTGAACCCGCTTTCCATCCGAATTTATTTTTTAATTCTTTTGAATTAGCTGATGTTACAACGCGATCTCCACTAGGAGTGGATTCAGTCAATTGAGCGATCGTGTGTTTTCCTGTAATTCTGATTATTAGTCGCGGGATTCCCGATATTACTAATGCTTTGCGTCTAGTGTAGTTAGTTTTTTTTTCTCTCCTTCTACGGAATGGCAGGTTATATGTAGGACCTTTTGCCACATCTATCTCCTCCTTGTTAAATTATGGGATTTCAAGTATTCATTGAGATGTGATACACTTCTGAATGTTCCTCCTTTCGCCAACAAGACAAGTTTCCGATATATTTTAGGGGTGATAATTTTCTTCTCTTTTAGTTCTTTGAGTCTGAATCTGAGTGTTCTTATTTTATTTATCCAAATTCTTTTCCTGTTATGAATGGATCCTTTTTTCGAGCCAGGACCTCGACCTTTTTTCTTTCTAGTCTTCGCTCTGTGTCTTCCTCGACTTACTCCTTTTTCCCGCTTTGTGACTATAACACCCTCATGAATGAGTTTCCTTATCTCTTCTTTAGTTATTGCCGATTCGACTCTACCAAATTCCTCGGGATTTATCCAGAGTCTTGATCTACCAGCTTTCAATATTGACGATGCCATTTTCTTCTGTGTTTTTAAGCTCAATCTTCTTCTATCTTCTCCGATTTCTCTGATTCTGCAATTGTATTTTCGCTCTCAATATGATTTTCTATTTTCTCTGGCTCAGACTCTAATTCCGTAGGGGGAATAGTTTCTGCTTCAGCGGTTTTTGATGTCTTAGGATTTAGTATTTTATATCCAAGTTGTTGCGCATGTTCTATTATTCTAAGCCGCTTTCTCTCTCCAACGGTCGCAGCTATTCTAATGGCTGTTTGATCGGGAGAAACATTCTCAAGTTCATTAACATTATGGATTATAATCTCTTTCAACCCAGATGGGTGAAGCCCTCTATACTTTCGATTGCTTCCATAACCTATAGCTGGAGATAAAGCCCATCCTTTTCTCTTTTTTCTCATTCTGCTGCTTTTTCCTTTTGGCTTCCTCCAACTCTCTGAAACCCTTGTATAGCGCCAGCTTTCCGAACGTCGAATTCTCGGTTTTATACGCTTTTTACGTGGAATTTTCGTTTTCGCCATTGTCAATATCACTTCTTCTTTTCAAAAACATAAATTCCGTCTAAGAATACACGTTGGTCTTTATGTTTGATCTTTGTTGCTAATTCTATGTTGGAGGCAGTCTGACTTACATCTTTTAGATTTATTCCTTCTACGATCACATCTTCCCCAGAGACTTTTACTGATGTTTCTCCCCTAATTTTTACAAGTCTAGGGGATTTTTCACCCGTAAAATTTTCTATGAGGATAGTCCTTGTGTCTTCTTTTACTTTTACTGTCATTGGAAAATGAGCGTGGACCATCTTCAATTTATATTGGAACCCTTCGGTAACACCTTTGATCATATTTTTGATGCATGACGCTGCAGTTCCAACCATTGAATATTCTCTTTTTTTAGGCCAAGTTGCCATAACACTGAATCTATTTTTCTGGAGAGATATTTTAACCGGCAAATGAGACAGATTTTCTTGGAGGTTTCCTTTGGGTCCAGTGATGTTAACAAGGCCACCGTCCAATTGCGCTTTTACATCTTGTGGAACATCAATGGTTCTCTCAACTTTGTTTTCAATCAAAATATCAGCTCTCCTCAATAGACGTATGCAACTAAGCTACCACTGGTATTTTTCTCTCGAGCATCCTTATTCGAAAAAACGCCTTGGGGGGTCGTAATCACGAGAGTACCAAGATCACGTGATGGTAGATACCTCTTTTCCCAGAATTCAAGTTCATCAATTTTGACTGAATATCTTGGTTTTACGACGCCGCACTTGTTTATTCTCCCAAGTAGTTGAATTTTGAATTTTCCAGCTCTTCCGTCATCGATGTATTCAAATTCTCCTATGTATCCGTTCTTCTGCATAACTCTAAGTACGTGCCCCATCAATTTTGATGCAGGACATACAAGACACTCTCTTTTTCTCCGTTTCTCATTTTCAACAATAGTTGAGAGAGCATTTGCTAGCGGATCCAGTAAAGTCATATTCATAAACCTCATTCATATTTTTTAAATCCAAGTGATCCTGCCGTGTCTCTGAAACATTGGCGACAGATCATCAAACTGTATTTTCTAATAATTGCGCCTTCTTGGCCACATCGTCTGCATGGTCTGCTAGCTTTACCTATTTTCCTCTCCTTCTTTGTTTGCTTTTTCATTCAATTTCATCCCCAAAGATCTCAGCATTAAAATTATCTTTGACAAAACCCATTGCCTCGGCCTTGCCTATGACGTGAGATTTCCCAATACTTGATTTATGGTAGGACCTTCTCTTCACTCTATATCCTAATCTTTCAAGGGTGATTGAGATATCCATTCCAACGATACCAAGTTCTGGAACGTATCTGGTTCCCCGTAACTCTATATGCTCCTTTATACCAAAAGAAAAGTTTCCATATGGATCAAATGAAGATTCAGGTAGTCTATTATTGACCGCTTCAAGAGAGGTCTTAAGGAAATCTGATGCTTTCTGACCTCTTAATGTGACTTTGCATCCTATTGGTTCGCCCATTCTAACTCCAAAATCTTTTATTGCTTTTTTTGCCATGCATTCACTCGGAGCTTGCCCAGTGATCTGTTTCAGGATTTTTTTTGCTCTCTCAAGTGGCTCACCAGACTTTCCTACACCCATATTGACTGTGACTTTGCCAAGCTTGACTTTTCTCATAGGATTTTCAGGTTTAGTCGAGTGATCTGACATTTATCTAATCCTCTGGCAATTTTATCTCAGGTTCATCATCGCCAATGGCGAAAACATAATCTGCAACTGTTCGAAAGGTTTGGCCTTTTTGATCCTCTATGGATACTGTCGCTCGCTTAGATGCGGTGGCGCTCTCAATTCCCACTATCTTACCATGTCTTCCAATATTTCTTCCAGCTACGGCTAGTCCATATTTGTCCTCGATAAATTTGAAATGTCCTAGAATCTTCTGTGAGGGTACTTCAATCTTGATTGAATCTCTTGTATTGTAAGAGTCTACTGACAGTGCAGAATCTTTGCTCAAGACTATATTTCTACCATCATTGAAATTGAGTTGGATTCCTCCATCGTTCAGAATGACTTTGTTATCGATTTGAGAAAGTTTGAATTTACCTTCATCTTTTGTTATCTTGAGAAGCGATAATCCTTTTGATTTGAAAGGAACCATTCTGAAAGTCGATTTAGTATCAGTAATTTCAAGTACATCCATCAAACCGATTGGGTATTTATGATCTCTTCTAGTCTTGCCGTCAACCTTTACAATCCCTTTAGAGACAATCAGCTTAGTCTCTCTTCTTGTCTTCGCGTATCCAAGGATCTCTCTTAGGACTACTGAAAGGGGGATAGCTATCTTTATCGAGTGGGGTCCAGCCTTGGGTTTTGTTATCCATTTAAACTCTTTTACATGG
>DAOUZW010000094.1 GCA_030671315.1 Candidatus Bathyarchaeota archaeon | reverse complement strand
GGTTATTTGACCATGTTGAAGATGAGTATATCCAACCATTACCGTATCTGAAGTGTCAGATGCTTTTTCCAGTAGGATGTTGATAAGATCTAATATTTGCCGGCTGATTTCATTCAGTTCTCTTCTGATATACATTCTTAGGTCAAGAGCGACCTGATCATTTCTTGATCTTCCTGTGTGAAGTTTGCCTCCAACTTCTTGACCAATTTTCTTTATAACATAATCTTCAACGAATTCATGTACATCCTCGAATTCAGGATCCAACTTTATCTTATCCTGGATCCAGAGTGTGCGAAGTTCTTCTAATGATGTTAGAATCGCTTTGAGGTCTTGTTTTGATATAATCTTTTGTTCATGTAACATTATATCATGTGCCATTGTGCCGATGACATCATCTAGAAGTATTCTCTCATCATCATCGATGGAAGACATGAAACGGGATGCTGATTTATCGACTCGTTCCCCCAGTCGCGATCTATATACACCTGACACCAAGGTTACCAATACCTCATTTAGATAATTACTCTAAGAATATCCATTACATAGATAATACTCTTAAGATAATTCAAAAAATTAGTTCTAAGTATATCTTCTGGACGCTCGTTTCGGCGAATGATTCATTTTTTTCGTTTTTTTCCTCTTTTACGTATAATCATCCATCCAATAATTATCGCAATAATTAATAGTATAAGAAAAAGCCAATTTTGGTTGCTAGATTGTTCGGGTTTCGGAGGTTCTGTAGATTCTGTAGTTGTTGGACTTTCAGATGTTGGCTTGATCGGTATGCTTCGCATGATTACAGTTTCATCGGTGACTCCAACGTAAGTATTGACAATATTTCCTGATGGATCAATTAGAACAAGAGTCGGGAGCGCTGAAATTCTATAGGGCATTGACAAATATTCAGTATCTCTTGCGACAATCCAATCCATTCAATTAGCCCGTTTGTAATCTTTTACCTGCTGTTCTGTCTCTTCTGGATCGACATCAAGTGATATTATGACGATTTCGTCTCCAAGTTGGTGTTTCAAATCCTTTAGATGAGCAAGTTCTATCTTGCAAGGAGTGCACCATATAGCGAAGAAATCGAGTATAACATATTTGCCTCTAAAATCTGAGAGTGAAAATTCTCTGCCTTCAGTATCTACAAGAGTGAATTCATATGCTTTTTCCGCACCAATAACTTCTGGAAGTGAAACTAAACCTACCATTAGAAAACATAAAATCAAAAGCAAATTTGCTTTAAGCAATAGTCTGAACCTCTTATCTAATTTTATGAATTACAAAATATTCAGATTCTAATAAGAAATATCTGTCTTTCTTTTAACTTATTCTATCAATCCCTTCATTCAAATTGTTTAGAATAAATGCATGATTTTTTTATAAAGAACACGAATTTATGTGAAAATATATTTTTTTGATTAGTGAAAGATTTAAAATAAATGAACTGTATAAACCGAAGTGTTTACTTTGAATAAGCCTAAGGTTGAAAAGAAGTCTGCAACTTCTGATGGTATTGCAGGTCTTACAGTAGCTTTGGTAAACATTCCGGAAGGAATGGCTTATTCTCTTGTTGCGAAGATAAACCCGATATATGGACTGTATGCTGGTATTATTCCTCCAATAATGGCCGGCTTGTTCGCCAGCTCCGCCTTTATGGTTGTAACTTTTACGAACGAGATGGCTCTGATGACGATGACCCTAATGGGTGAAATGGGCGAAGAGGTATCCATAGGAGTTCTCTTCATGTTTACCATAATGATTGGTTTATGGCAGATACTATTCGGTTTTCTAAAACTTGGCACATTCATGCGATTTGTATCTCAAAGTGTAATGACAGGATTCGTCACAGGTCTAGCCTTATTGGTAATTCTGGGACAAGTAGGTGAAATTACAGGATCTCATAGTGAATATCAAAATAAAGTATTAGCAGTAGTGGATATACTGGTACGCCCCGGTTCTTGGGATATGCCGACATTAATTGCAGGCATTACCATGATCGTTCTCATTGTTGCGTTACTTAAGACTCCTTTAAGAAAAATTGCACTAATATCTGCATTAGTTATTACAAGCATCCTAGTCTATGTTGCCAATTGGAATACAGTTCATTTAGTTGGAGAGATTACTGATATTAATGCAAGCTTGCCCCTTCCAACCTTACCAGAAATAGCATCCATCCCAGATCTCATAGTACCCTCGCTAGCGACAGCCATACTGGGTATAGCAGTCTCTGCAGGGGTGGCCCAATATTACCTTAATCCAGATGGTAACAGAGCAGACCCGAATAGAGATTTCATAGGTTTAGGTGCTGCTAACGCTGTAGGCGGTATCTTCCAGTCAGCACCTTCTTGCGGGTCACTCTCTCGAACAGCGGTAGTTGTAAGTGCTGGAGCTAAGACACGAATGGCCAACATATTTTCTGGCATCATTATGGCCATTGCTATAATAACAATCATACCCTTGGCTAATATGATCCCGATGCCCGCACTGGCTGCCCTGCTGATCTATGTTGGATTCGAAACCATAAATGAACAGCGAATTCTTCGCGGCTGGAAGACTCACCTTATTGGAAGAATTGCTATGATCTTTACCTTTGTAATGACCCTGACAGTAAATATAATAAACGCATTCATGTGGGGCATTCTGATCTCTCTCGCCCTATACATTTACCAGTCATCTCTCAATGCCCACGTTAAAGAACTCATACCACTTGAAGGAGACCATTTCAAAGAACAGGAACCACCAAAAGAATTTCCATCCAACCAAGTCACAGTCTTGACTGTATACGGTTCACAATACTTCGCTTCAGTTGAAACAATGAGAAAGAAACTTCCATCAGCTGAGAATTTAAAAAATGCAGCGGTAATATTTGTGGACCGGGAAATGACAGAAATTAGTAATACCTTAATTACGTGGATTCAAGATTACTCCAAAAGAATGCAAGCATCTGGCAACAGATTAATCATGGCTGAAATAAATCCAAAAGTGAAGGCCCAGCTTGTTGAAGCAAAAGCTTTGAAAATCATCGGTGAGGAAAACGTCTTCGTATCTGAACCTAAAATTGGAGTATCAATCGTAGATGCTATTGCTGAAGCTAATGACTGGCTTAAGAAACGTTGAATTGAAAAGAAGGCGTTGAATAGTACGACTAAGAGTTTACTTTGTTTTGCAGATCTATTAGTTGATTTTTAAGAACTCGATGAAGATGCTCAGCACCCACTATCTCTTCTTTATCTAGCATCCATTCTGTCGGGTATAGTAAAAGCCCTTTATTTTGGTGGCCACCCATACCACCATGGAAACCGATCTGTTCTTCAAATGCTGCACCTTCATCCTTTTCTGAGTCATAAAAACTATTTACCACTATGTCTGGTACGTTTGTGAAACTATTAGTGCGACGTAGATGATGCGCTGCACGTGGACCGAAATTAGTTAATGGATTTTCGCCTTCCACATGATCATCATTCAAATAGTATTTACCGTTCTTGCCAAGCACAATACCGCCATCTTTCTCAGATTTCACTAGGATGAATCCTATACCTTCATGGTTAACTAATCCAGGTATCAGGTCTGGAAATGCTTGATTAATCTGTTCATAACTCATACGCTCCGACCAGTCATTAAAATAGATCAATCCCAAGTTACCAGAGGCCAACACTACAACCTGTGCTTCATCCACGGGTATGATCTTGCCCTTACGTTCTTGTTTCAAACGATGATATGCTGGTCCTACAGCAATTTGACCTTCCTCTAGACGTTTACGGGTGACTCGTCGAGTCACTTTACCCGTGAAACGTTCATCGTTTTTGGTAACATCTGTCAGTGTGGCACTAACACGGTCCCAACCTTCGTTAGCATCTAGACGGCTATGGATTGTTATCTCTGATGGAAGTAGCCCATGCACAAGTTCTTCTAGTGTCATATGGTAACGTTGTTTGAAGGTAGCACCCTTTGTTTGACCATGGTCGGATAAGATAACAAATTTGTAAGAACGTTCAGAATCTTGTGCCACACGTTCTAGTCTACCAAAAGCCCTGTCCAGGTTAGTAAGTCCATTCATTGTATCCTTATCTTCTGTACCACAATAATGGCTCAATTCATCGTGACTCGCGTAGGTAGCGTAGATAGCATCAGCTTCTCCTAGATAGATGTCTCCGGCTAAGGTGTAGGTGATGATGTCCCGTAAGTAGACACAGAGTGTTGCACGCTTTAATGGAAAGAGCCCTCCACGTTTTTCTCTACCAAATCTAGGCCAGACGCCTTTGAATTTCTGTCGCAATCGGGAACCGTATTCTCGAAATATCTCCACTATAAATAGCACAATTGTTCGGCTAACATTGTATGGGTTTGAGAAGTAGCTGTAGTAAAAGGGCGTATAAATTTTTGAGAGAGAAGTCATACGTCCGACAGTTAATATATTATCTTTGGCATCACCCGAAAACATATTAACACGGCTATAGCCGTTCACCGATAATAGACCGTTACCGTCACTGATGTGCTTTTCAATCTCCATCACGTTCCGAGCATTACTGCACGATATTAATCGATTGTTATTCTTTTTCTCCACCCAACGGAAAGCTGGCATATCATTATTGTTGCCGTGTAGAATGGCTCCTTGACATGCACCAGTCTGGCTGGATGTATCAGTCTCCCAAGACATCAAACTATGGCTTCCACTTTGAAGCCAGCGAGCTAGATTTGGCACATAACCTTCTTGGATAACGAATCTTAGGTCTGGTTCACTCAAACCATCGATCTCCAAGAAAGCTACACCAGGATAATTACGTACAGGTGTAGTACCACGTATTTTTTTGATATGTCGGCGCAGAGCATGTCGATAGTAAGAGGCTTCATCATCAATAGAAAGCGCGAATGAGAATAATGTATTCACAGCAGTTATTCCTAGAGCAGTTGAGATCAGAGATCCAATGTTAAGAAAACTGACACCTGGAACAAGCTGACTACCCAACCAAAGCACAAAGGCATTAAAAATAAGTGCCCCAAACCCAAAGGTGTAGACTATGAATCGAAGGGTTAGCCTCGATAGCATAGGCCACATGACGGCGTTCAACAAAGCAACTACTGCGATAAAGAGGAAAGCATTACCCCAGCTATCGACTTGAATCCCAGAAAAAAGCCAAGCCATCAATGCTAGGCCCAGTACTTCACTAATCCAAATGACGAGTGTACGAACTAACCAATATATCCGGGATCGTAATTTAGCTAGCATTATCAAATCTTCCAGCAGATGTTCAGAACATTGACCCGAGTAATGATTCTTTTATTCATTCATTGGTTATTAATAAAATTAACATCGTGTACTATGAATGGGTTAAGGTGTAGA
>DAOUZW010000177.1 GCA_030671315.1 Candidatus Bathyarchaeota archaeon | reverse complement strand
ACTAAGCACATGGAAGAGCTGATAAAAAATCCTGTCACGGCTAATCAGCACATGTTAGCGGAGATGTATTTCAAAGAAATTCAGCATTTAGATCATAGTATTAAATTTAAGATTAAGGATTTGCTTGAAGGATAGCTTTCGCAAGATAATCTAATTTCCTTTCCTTAAGTTAGCGCGCGCGCAGATGCCAGAGTGCCTAATGATTGTAGTGAAGTACCTCTTAAGTATTCATCAACTGTTCCTGCCACTAGAATCAATCATACTACAAGTACAGATTGGTGGGGACGCGCGCGCACTTATTTGATTATTAATAGGGGTACCTTGTTTTTCTTGGATTCTTTTATTATTATTGATCCTTTCTCCTTCGATGTCTTAGAGTCTACTATCAATAACGAGGTTTGTTTCTTGTTTAGCTCGCCTATTATTATGTCCACCAAGTCTCCAACTCGATTTGAGATTATCAGTCTAAGATCCATTTCTGAGGCGATTTCCTTCAAAGCGTTTAGAAGCGGAGCAGTGTTTTTCCTTAGCGACATTTCTATTAGCCCCTCATTAACATCCTCTTCTAACAGATCCATTGATACGTCTTTGATTTCTTCAACTGAATCTGTATTCACCGTGTCTAAAACATTGATATTAGTATCAATGTTTGAAAGAAGGAGAGCCCACTCTGAATTTAATATGTCCTCTTTTCCTTGCACAGGCACGAGAAGTCTATCAGTGATTTTTTTAGGCCTGATGTCAGACTCTGTTAATAGTAATAGAGGGACAGTAGACCTGTTGTTTAGTATTTCAATTGTAGCTCCGAGGCTGTCCAGATTATCTTTTTCTACTCTTTCTGCGTATGGACTTGGTATGACAATCAAATCGGTTTGTTCGTTTTTTGAAATTTTAAGAATGGTATCCGATGGAGACCCTACTATACAACTACCTTGAGACTTTACGTCTCTATTGTCAAAATAATCAATTGCTTCTTCCACAAGCTTCTCAGATTCATGATATTCCTCGTTGTTTATGGCCATGCAAATAATGTGTACATAAGCGTTATATCTTATTGAAAGTTCACAGGCGACTTTGTATGAATATCGACTGCTATCAATAACCCAATCATGAGCATCCAAAGCCAATAGAATCGATTTTATACGGGGAAGAACAAATGCCGTTTTCTCTGGGACTATTGCCTGATCGAATTTCTTAATTTTCTCCTCAATTTGATTACTTTTCGCACTCATATCACAACACTTCCCAAATTGTTAAAGATTAATTCAGTCAAAATGAGATATATGGTACCTAGAGAAAGTTGGATTGTACACACGATAATTCCAAGCTTTGTAAATTCGCTGAAAGCAAAATTCTGCTCTTTCCTCAATATGCTAAGAGCAATTATTGTGGATGAAGACCCAAAGGGAGTATAATTCGCGCCTAAACCTATACCGAAAATTAGTGCCCACCATAAAAGAGAGACTTCTCTTTGGAGTAGAATAGAGGCTTCTTCGACAATCGGGATAAGAGCAGCGGTTAATGGGATATCTACAATCAGTGAAGACAAGATACCAACGAGCCATAGAAGTACAATTCCTAGCAATACATAATTCCCTGAGCTAATGTTTACAATGTAAGAAGAAACTTGTTTTATCAATCCAAGTTGACTAAAACCGTCCACTAGAATTAAGAGTGGACCTACAAAGAATATTATTCCCCAGTCCATCTTACTTAGAATCTTTTCTAAATCAACCTTTGTTAGTATTATTGAAACAACCGCTCCAGAAATAGCAATGTATTCAAGACCATAACTAAACCAATCACTAAAAACAAATAAAACTAAAACTATTCCAATGACTAGTATCATCTTTCTAAATGCTGATTTATCGTTCACCACGCTCCACTCATCAAAAGTATCAACTTTTTTCTTCATATCATCTCGAATACGTTCATTTTCTGCTCCTTTTATTTTCAAGAGTCTGAGTAGCACGAAATATGTTGTTATTCCGACGAAAATGGATATTGGTATCGAGAAAGACAAGTAATCTAAAAAACCAATATCGGCAGCTAATGAAATCAGAATGTTTGGAACACTACTAATTAAAGTCAATAATCCACCTAGGTTAGCAAAAATTGCTTCGCCAAAAATGTAGGGCTTTGGATCAAGACCTAGATTTTTACATGCTACAATTGTAAGTGAGCTTACCAATACAGTTGCTACTAAATTACTCAGGATAGCTGATAATAATATCATCAAAATCGAAAACAAAAGAAAAAGTCGTTTAGGTTCACCCCGACTAATCTTTAGGAATCGAATGGCTGTGAATTCGAAGACTCCAACCTCTTCAGCCACAACTGTAATCATAAATGTACCTATGAGAATTCCAATTACACTGAGATCTAGAAAAGCCATACTTTCTGAGTACTGAAAAACGTTGAATTGTACACCAAGTGCTACAATACCAATAGCGCCTAATAGAGCTGCGAGGGATTTGTCGAGTTTCTCTGAGATTATTAAGATAAAAATACCGACGAACCATAATACAAATAAAAAATCTTCAAGGCGGAGCATAAGCAGAAAATTATTATACACCAGCATTAATAGCGTTGTACTTTTTTTTTGCGCGCGCTTTGGACTGCGCAAGGGCGACTCTAGAATGCCAATGATTCTCCATTCAATTCCTGTAAAATATCAGAAAATTGAACTTCAACAGTCAAGCGACATTTTTGAATGCTTTTATAGTGTTTGGATAATCTCAGATCAAAATCGAGTTTATATGCTTGTATATTTTGGGGGGGGTAATATTCGAACCCTTCTGCACAATGTCCTTTTTCAAAACCTTTCTCAACGCCTTATTAAGCAAATGTGTAGCTAAATTCTTTCACTCCGCGCGCTTAGCCTACGATGAGAA
>DAOUZW010000079.1 GCA_030671315.1 Candidatus Bathyarchaeota archaeon | reverse complement strand
TGGATGTCTGGAAAATCGCGTTCATAGATATGGAAACTATTACTGAAATCAATGTATGCACCGACTTCTATCTTCTCACTAAGCTTTGCACTAATTTTCTTGGTGAGATATTTCTGCAGTTCTGTAAAGGCATACATATTCCAAAAAGCTGCTTTATAGGCATCTCTGGATCTCCAGCAAGTTTCCATTACCAACTTTGATTCAGTAATCCTGCACCAGATTCTTTGAAGACATGGTGGATGTTCAAGACTTGAGTCTATTGCTGGTTTCCAAGTTATTGCTTGGGCTCTTCTAGAATATCCCTTTACAGAGATCATTTCTCCATCAAGTTCAACAGACCTACTTTCACATAACTTGTTAATCATATAATCAATCTGATCAACGCTCAGGTCTTGGTTTATCCTATAATCGAAGAGACGTTCATGATATTCATATGGTCGCTTTCCTTCATACACAAAATGATCTTCTGATCCTTCAACAACTTCTTTGACGTATGCATAAAGATCGCTGAGACTACCGCATAGACCACCCATATGTATTCTAGGTTCAGAAAAAGGATCTTCAACAATAATAAGCATCGTGCAATCTTTACTCCATTGTTCATACTCAGTGTAGGCTAGTAATCCCTCCCGCCAAGTTTTGAGCAGAGCCTGCTCCCAAGTTTCAGACAAATTCTTACCAGAAATTGTAAATACCTTCAAGTTCTTTTGCTCCATTAGATTGATTCTATCTTAAGATTATTTGTTTTCTTCTACACAAATTTGTTTCAGAGAATATTTTGAAGTGAAAATGCAAGATTTTTACCATATTGTCTTACCACATTTAAATCGAAAATTTTAATCCGTTCTAATTTTCGTACCCACATGATAGTATTTTCCACTAGAAACTTTTACCCATTCTTGCTCTTTTTTCCGGTTTATCCTGATCGCAATAAAACACCAAAGTTGGAGTAACGCATCAAAAGTCAAAAATATTGGGATATATGGTAAAAATTTTGATTTTTTGGATTTTAGGATTCCCCATACCATAGCAATATTATGGAAAATAAATGGAGAAGCGGCAAAAATCATATTTGTAATATTGATCTTTGCAAAGAGGCCGTTTTGAATTATGATTCCGATTAACGCAAAAAGTGAAAAAATTGCTGACATCTGTATTCCTTGAGGAAGTATTCCTATTATCCTATCAAGTCTTTTTTTCTTTCTTAGCATCTCAAAAGATTTGAAAGAATACCATCGTTTCCTTTGTCTGATGTATTGTTGTATATTCTCAGCCTCTTCTTGCCAAACATTTGCGTCAGTTACTGCTACCTTCAATCCTTTATCATGAAGACCCAAGCTGAGCACTAGATCCTCAAGGAGGCTTTTACCATGTGTAGATCCCAAGTCTTTCCAAGTGTTTCTTCTCAACGCATAGTTACAGCCACAGACTGGCTGAAAATTGGTGATTTTTATTTTTCCATCTCTTCCGGTTAAGGCAATATTATTCCACCATTCATCTTCAATAGCTCTAATTTTGGTGAATAAATTTATATACCAATTACCACAATGGGTGATACCAGCAGCAGCTCCTACCTTGGGATCTGAGAAAGGTTGAACGATCTTTTTAATCCAACCACTTTCACAGACACCATCTGGATCCGTAAGAACCAATATATCTCCAGTAGCCATTTTTTTGATTGCTTCATCGAGAACTGGACTTTTTCTATCATAACCTCTCTTTGGCCGATAATACTTGATTAGACCTCTCTTCTGGTAATCTTTGCATATTGCAGATGTCTCATCTGTAGACCAATTATCATAAATGATTATCTCCATTTTATCCTTAGGATAGTCTTGATTTAGAAAATTTTCAATCTTTCTCTTAATTACATTTCCAGACTGCCAGGCGTAAGACATAACACTAACATTTGGAAAAAAATCAATTGTTCTAGAAGGTTTTTTTGAATTCCAAGCTAAGAAAATGTAGTAAAAAGATATCAATAGTAATAATATTGTAACTATGCCTCCAGAAGTCTTGACGAAATCAATAAATGACAAAGGAATTATCGACAAACATGGTGTCCAGAGAATTATTTATCGCTATCTTAAAAGACATTCAATGCTTCATCGAATCTTACCAGCATTAATGAGTTTGATTCTTACGACCTGTCCGATTTGTCAATAGAACTTGAAATATTTGTAAACTCAGATATCTTTATATTTACTCATATATTGGTAACTACCCATTATCTGGTAGTTTGAATTTCAATGAGAAACATTACTAAACTCCGAATTAATACACGCGATATTCTTACATCAATGGTTTTTGGAGTTACTGCGGGAGTTTTTGCCTCAATTCTGGAACGCGTAGATACCATCTTAACTGGCGGAAATGCAACACCACTTGGATATTCAAATACATATGCATGGATACTCCTTTCCGCATATCTATATGGGCCGTTTGGCGCTTTGATCACTACAGAAGTCCAAGCCATTATTGGTCTACTGACGGCTGCAAATCCTCTTTCATGGCTTTGGCCTGCTGTTAATGCTGTATTCGCTATTGTAGCTGGCGTGACGGCTATAGCAATACAGAAAATTCGACCTCAATCATCGCCTAAAACTCGAATCGTTACAATGAGTTTCATGCTTGCTTTACTTGATATTCCTGCAGTCTATTTTGTTATGGTGGTTGTGCTTGGTCTGCCAGTCATAGTATATTACGTAGGTCTACCATTGTATATTGGCCTTCAACTTTTACCTGCAACGATTATTGCATATCTTCTTCTTCGAGCCATGGAGAGAGCTGGATTAAAAATTTAATCTTCTTTTGTGCGGATATAGCTTAGTATAATATTACTGAAAAGATTTTTTGAAAAATACATATTTCTTTAATCATAGCAACCTATCACCAAGTTCAATATCAAATGATTCTTGAGCTGCACGCTTCACATATCGCATTGGGATACTACCAGCATTGAGAAGTACGTCATGAAATTTTTTTTCATTGAAACTATTTCCTACTTGCTTCATTAGATCACGCTTAAGCTTCAATATCATTTGTTTTCCTAAGTAATAGCTGAGAAAATAAGTAGGTTGTTCTGCATATTCATTTACTTCGATAAGAGCCACTTGTTTATCCATACCTGTCTGCTCAATCAAATAATTAACAGCCTCATCAAAAGAAATATCACCACTGGCCAACTTGATATCGAGAATCATTCTAGTCGCTCTCCAAATCATTCCAATAGTCTGTTCAAATCTAGATTCAGGAGAATTATCGAATCCAATATTTTTCATGTATTCCTCGCAATAATGAGCCCATCCTTCAACGAACTCAGCAGCGAATGGGGTTAACAATCTAATCAAAGATGGATTTTTGTTCGCATAACACCCTTGCAGATGATGACCTGGATATGCCTCATGTACAGTAGTGTTAGGAATGGAATAGTAGTTGTGCTCTTTAAGGAATTTTGTATTATTATGAGGAGTTATAAGATATAGACTGAGTTGGTCTTTATCAAACTTAGCTGGTTGAAAAATTGCTGCAGTACTAACAAGATTACGCATGAATTTTGGGGTTTCTTTAACGACAACATTTTCGCTAGCTGGTATCTCAAACACTTTTTTTTCTAGGATGTAATGCTTTGTATCTTCAATTGATTTTTGGTAGGCATCAAGAACTTCCTTGAAGTCCTTTGGATGGTTAGATTTTATTATCTTTTTTACTTCTTCTATTGAGGCGCCTAATTTTATTTTTGAAGATAATTCTGTTAGTTTAGTCTTCTCTTCCTCTAAAGCTGAATATGCAAAGTTAAGTATCTCATTGGAAGTAAGTCCAAGTCCTCTTAGCTGTAGGATTTTATCCAGTTTGTCCTTTCCAATCGCAAAATCCACTTTAGCATTTAGAATTATATTTTCAAGCCATTTTTTATAATCATTAATAGCGATTTTAGCTTTTTTACTTGATTGATTTAATTTGTCTAAATTGTTATAATTTACATTTTTAGCGTGAGCAATTATTTCATCTATTAAATATGATAATCCTTCGGTTGTATGCATTGCAATTTTAATCCATAATTTTACGGGATCTGTTATTCGTTGTTTTGATTCATTCAAGAAATCTGGTATTTGATCGATTCTACTTCTCATACTTTCAAGTCTCTTATTTACTGGAGCGAAATCTTTTGTCAATAGAAGAAAGAGTGATGTTCCTACTGTGTCAGGAGCTGTAGGAGAACTGCTCCATAACTTCAATTCATTCTCCAGAAATAATGAGAGTTTAAGGGAATCTATTACAAGATCACGATCAAAGATTCTTTCTTTGGTCAATTCCTTATTTGAGATTTTTTGAAACTTTCTCAAATAATCCTTCATAATTTGGATATCTTCATATTTTGATTTTATTGTGCCGCTAGGTAAAACATTATCATAGATGTGAATTCCTATTGATGTAGCAAAAATTGGATCTCGCTGAAGAAAAATGTCAAACATTGACTTGGCAAGTCTATCAAAATCTGTATTAGTCAATTCATTTCACATTTGTTATTAATTTATGAATCCCTCTAAGCTATTAGACCGCCTTTGAAAATATCAAATATAATACAAAAGATCTGTGTGTACTATTGACAGGATCCCAATCTCTTACTTTAATTCATGCACATATCTGGAGGCTATTTCTTTGATTGTTTTTGTGAGATCAGTTATAGTTTGCCCAAGTATTATTATCATTGGTTCTTTGCCCCAGTCTCCTTTGTGATAAATAATATCTGGAACTCCCCCAAACTTTTTGATCGCCTGCTCAGCTCCCCATATTGTAGTCTTGCCTTCTTTTAATTTGATCTCAGTTGGCTCTTGAGCTCTATCATAAGAAGATAATGTTAGTTTCAGTTCTTTGCATAATTCTAATATTTTTTCAGAGAATTTTATGTTAATCGCGGCTCTTATCATTGGCGAATATTTTCTCACAGTGATTAGAGTCGCAGCGACATGTTTTGATGCACCGAATTTAGGTGAGGATGATACATGTATTCGATCACCCATTCTTACAATGCGGCCAGGTATTGCCGCAATATCTTTTGAGTTAGTTGCATATGAAAGAGACATCACTAAATTTGTTTGAGATTCTGGGATGAGATGATGGAAATTTGGATCTGATTGTAGATGATTTAATGCCTCTGACATATTTCTTATTACTGAGTATTTTTCTGCTTCTTTATACAAAATTGCTAATGGATTTACTGGTCCGTGACCTCTACCAAGTTGAAGGCCGAATCTTATTGCAAGATCAACAAGTTTCTTTGCAGTAGCTACAGCTTCCGGTATTTTTTTTCCCTTCGCTAGCTCTGATGTGATTGCAGCAGAGAAACAACATCCAGTTCCATGTGTCGTATTAGTTTCGATTCTTTCATTCTCGAATTTTTCAATATTGCCATCAACATATAGAATGTCAAGGATATGATTACCTTTTATATGACCACCCTTCACAAGAACAGCTTTTGTACCCATTTCTGATATCTTTCTAGCCGCCAATTCAGCGTCTTCATGAGATGAGATCTTCAATCCAGAGAGTATTTCTGCTTCTGGTGTGTTGGGAGTAGTTATTTGTGCTAGAGGTAGAAGATATTTTTTCATTGTTTCAATGGCGGTGGGATCTAAGAGAGTTGCTCCACTCTTAGCCACCATAACAGGGTCGATAACTATTGGCATATTGAATTTCTTAATCTCTGGTACAATGGTTTGAATTATTTCAGAAGTGTGAAGCATTCCAGTCTTTGCGGCATCCAATCCGATATCATCTAAAATAGCTCGCATCTGGGCTGTTATTGTTTTTGGGTCAACATCTTGGATACCATATACTCCTAAGGTATTTTGTGCTGTTATCGAGGTCACAACGTTCATCCCGTGTACTCCTGATGCTGCAAAGGTCTTTAGGTCAGCTTGGATACCGGCACCACCTCCGGAGTCGGATCCTGCAATTGTCAATGCTC
>DAOUZW010000057.1 GCA_030671315.1 Candidatus Bathyarchaeota archaeon | reverse complement strand
TCTTTCATCAAACTCAATAGTAGAAACTAAAGCGCCTTCTTCATCGTATATTCCGGCGACTATCCAGGCGTCATATGTAACAGCATATTTGACTTCTATTGGTATCTCGATTTGTTCTGAAGGGGGTGCGGTTTCAGGAGGTGGAGGACCATCCCAGATGCATATCCCCTCAACTTCAGGAGCTATATCAAGATCTTCTTTGATTTCTATGCTGAAAATTTCGTGATCAAGTTCCCACGCTCCGGAATATCCATTTATTGAGAAATCTGCTATAGCATTTATCCTTAATGTCCAAATTTGGGGTGCTGGAGGGGCTGTAAGCTCAAAAGTATGAGTGACTGTTTTGTTTTCCATAATATTATCTAAATAAGTATCCAATACCACAGCCGTATCAATATCAATAATTAGCAAATTAAGTTCAAAGTTTAGATCAGGATCATAAAATTCACATTCAACATCTACTGTAATATAGGTTGTTTGATCCACCATCACTTCATCTGGATATCTTACGTTTTGAATATTAACTTTCAACGGAAGTTGTGGTCTAATCGTTTCCCAAGCGCTTGCATCCATAAAATATGGACCCGTACGGTACATCATAAAATATCCCAACGGGCATGTCATATCTACATCAAAGTCCTCTACGTCTCCAGTTGTCCTCTGTTTTAAGAATTCAAAGTAATTCATTTCTGCTCCTATAGTCGATGACATTTCTCCGTGTTGGCTCATATCTGGATTAAGGTCAGAGTTCAAATCAGAATATTCTGCAGTGATCTGCTCAAATCGAGCACCATCATCAAATATGTCATCGCTATTATCATCGAATATTAACGTCAATCTAGCCTGGCTGGGAACGGGGTCAGCAATCTCAAAGGCCATGTAAAGATTTTCAACATCATTCATGACATGGAGTTTTCCAATATAGTGGTATCCATCATATTCTCCAAAATCGATATCTATTGTCTCTGCATTTTGCCACTCAAGATCTCCTATAGTGCCGTCGATTGTTGGCATTGTTGATGTGTACGCCCCGATTGCCGAAACGGAGGGAATTGAAAGGATGGAGCTAGATATCAATAACAGTAAAATAGCAAGTGAAAATAAGTAATTGCTACTTTTGATGAATATCATAATAGACCTCAGAAAATACATCAACAAAGCAACTATTAATCGCTTTTCACCTTAAATCATAATCAAAAAATTGTGAGAGTTGGATGAGGTTTGACTGTACTAACTGAACATATTTCTGTTAAAACAAAGGGAGAGGTTGACATTATCGATCTTACAGATAAAGTCGAAGGAGCCGTTGAGAATTCAGGATTAAGCAAAGGAATAGTCACAATATTCGTTCCAGGATCAACAGGGGCCCTAACTACTATAGAGTATGAGCCAGGATTACTGCAAGACTTTCCAGCAGCCCTCGAGAGAATTGCTGGAAGAGACATTAGCTATGAACATGAGACGAGATGGCATGATGGAAATGGGCATTCTCACGTAAGAGCATCACTCTTAGGTCCTAGTCTAACAGTTCCTTTCAACGACAGTAAATTGATTCTTGGAACTTGGCAGCAGATAGTATTCGTTGAGCTTGATGTTCGATCAAGAGCAAGAAATCTAGTAGTTCAAATAATCGGTGAATAATAGTGTGCGAAAATAACTACAAATAAAATTATGCAGTCAATCTATGGAATATCATGATCCTAGTTCTATAATAAAAAAAGGAGATTGGTGTGTGGCTTCTATTGAGGTTTGCCACACCCTGGGCAAAATGTCGCCTCATCGGGTATCTCTGCTCCGCATGATATGCAGAACTTCTTTCCTGATGGTGCTCCAGTAGGAGCTGTTGGAACAGTAATTGCAGCTGGAGACTCAGAACTAGCATATATCAATGCTGCGGAACGTGCTGCAAAAACACCGAATATCGGTGATATTACTAGCGATATGAGCCAACCGATACCAGGTATTGCGCCTATTGCAGCTACTATGCCTGTAAAGATGAAGATCACAATTAGCCATACAATATAGCTTCCCCAACCGATCTTACCAACAATGCCTAATATTTCACCGACAGCGAAGGCTTTACCGAAATTATCAGTTTTTATCATATGAACTATTGCTATTGCTAATATAATCGCTACAAGGAATGCAAATATTATGCCTATTCCAAAAAACACTGCACCTAAGCCTGCTGGGATCATCCAGAAGAACGAACTTTCGAATCCAGGTACTTGACCAGGCATCATAAAGCTTGCAAACAGAGACATACCCCCAAGTATGATTAGAATCACAGGTATTATCATGTATATCAGAGATGCAATAGCAATTTTCAGTCCATCGATCCACATATTACCATAATTTTCAAGTTTTGGTGGAGAGTCCATACTAGGTGTTTCCCTAATTACTCTCGCAATGTAACCTGCTACTATCAGATTTACTATGGGTATGATGTCGAGTATGATCAGTATCACCAATCTGCCAAAGTCGGAGAATAGTTTCTTAGCGTATTCTATTGATTGGTTTATGTTAGTTCCAAGATCCAATAACGTCACCGTTTTGCTATTCTTCAGGTTAGTGTTATAACATTTCCCATAAGGGAGATCAAGAACGGTAGATTATTTTCCTGTTATGAATTATCGACGGCCTAGGGCGACGATCAGTACACCGATCAATGCAATGATTATTCCTACAATAGTCCAACCCATCCATGCGGACTGTAGAAACTCGTTCAAGTATAATGCGAAGGATCCAAAAATGAAAATTATACCTAACATGGCCATGATAAATCCGGCCATCATAAGCATAATCTTTCTAGTTATTCTATCCATGAGATCCGTTAGGAAATTCTGCATTCTTACCTCTAAGTTACTCATAACTCCGCTGAGTGCGCGTGCAGATATAATTTCAATTATGCTATCTATGAGTCCTCTCTGACTTTCTTTAGATTCTTCTTTAGACATTTTCAGCGCCTTGACATTGATGTCCCAATTAGTAGTCCTATTACAACTCCAGCTATGAATATGGTGCCAGCAGATTCAAGAGGTTTCTTCTTAATAGTCTCTTGAAGTTCTTTCCTTGTTTTCTCAGTATAATCCTTGACCTCACTAATTGTCTTGTGTAGATCTTCAATAGTTACCTTAGTCTTCTCTTCCATATCGAATTAACCTCGATCAGAGACTTTTGTTTTGTAAATATAATTGTCTTACAGTCTATCTCTGTATATCATTTGCTTGATCTTGGTGCTAATGCTAATCCAAGACCAAATCCAACTACGAAGGCTAGAGCTAACGACAGAAATGGAGAAATGGTGATCTCTTTCCTCAATGATTCAATTCTATCGTGAATGGAATCGTGATGAAGTTCAAAAAGTTTCTCAATCTGATCTTCTGAATAAGACTTTTTTGTTTTATCAATTGTCTTGGCCATTCTTATCACTTTTTGAGTAAATATATGAACTGAAATCCTCTAATTAAAACCTTCCAGTTTTTGATATGTTTGTTCTCTCTCGTTTTAGCTTTGGGATGAATGAAAACAGTTTAGCATGCCTCAGCTCTTTACCTAGTTTAGAAATAACTCCAGGGGCATCTGTTCCAAGCTTACATGTCAGAAGGCTAGAGGTAAAACTCAAAGGGTCCAATCTTATTATATCTCTAGTTAGTTGGTTTATCTGAATCGCTTTTCTTATCTGATTATTCAAAGCTCCAAGAACTACAACTCTATCGAATGGATATCTATCCCAATCTTTCATGTATGACTCTTGCTCATCAGTGGCTGCCAGACTAATTTTCTTAACATTTTTAATGCCTTCAATTCTGACATTGAGTGGTATGCCTTTGTAGAGACAGAATTTCTCAGTGATTTCTTTCAATGATTTTGTTTTATCCTCACCAAGTTGGGTTCTTATCCTGTGTAATGGATACAGACCATTGGAGCGGCGTGGCGAAATAATGCCTATATCTATGTAAAGGCCACGATCATGCTCTTCATTACCAATTACAAATCCTCGATAAGTTTCTTCATGTTTAACTTTTGCTACTTCAATTGGTATGAATCCATGGTCGCGTCTTAGAAGCTCTGTGAAGATTTCATTATCTTCACCGTTATACTCTATAAGGATCCAGTCTCCCGATGTGACATCTAGTTTCTTTATCTTTACATCCAGCTCTTTAGTTTCTTCTCCTAGTTTTAGGTTAAATTGTTGAAGTGCTAGACGTTGGAGGGGTTTCTCTATCTTTTCCGCGAGTATCGCTTTCATCGAATCAGCTATTGGTGATGCTCATTATTTCTGTATGTAGTTTCTTGATTCTCTCTATAGATGGATGATCTGGCCCTAGCTTAATAGCAAAATCATTTATCACATATTCTATATCGGTCACCTTTTTACCACTTACACGTTTATCAGCATAACAGACAATCTTCTCTTCGAGAGTCTGAGGCAAGAAGTCTTTTACCGGTAACCCCAAGATCTTTGCTTCTTTCCGAGGGATTCCGGCTCCTACATGACGTTCAGCAATTTTCGCCAAATTTTCTGGAAAATCTTTTTCTCTGAGAAGTCTTGCGCCCTCAACACCATGATTGATGTCTGATGTTATTGAGCGACCAATATCATGCAATAACCCTCCGAGACGAACTAATTCTAGATCGATGATAGTGCCACTTTCAAGGATCGATTCTGCAATGTCTAATGCAGTTTCTGATACAACTCTGCAATGTTGGATTATTTTTTCGTTGCAACCCATCTTTTTGAGAAAACGTAGTGCTTCCTCTTTTGTGGGTTGTTTCGATTTATGGCGTGAGGACAACCTTGATCGGGACCTCGCCTTCAATCTCGTTAGCAGCTAATTTCAATCCTCTCTCAGCCTCTTCTAGGGGAAGAATGTGTGTAGCCATCTTCTTTACTGGATATTTTTGTTTCTCAAGTAGTTTTATCGCTGCTTCTACATTCCATGCTTGACCTAAACCACCTAGGATCTTCAGTTCTTTAGTGACAATCTCATCGGTAGGAATTGGTACAGTCTTGCCGCCTGTTAGACCGGGCAGTACTATAGTTCCTAACGATTTGATAAGCTTCGTAGCATTCGCGATTGCTTTGACTGCACCTGTAGTGAGAATCACTACGTCAGCCATGTCTCCTGAAGTCAAGTCTGAAACACTATCTTGCAGATTTCTCTCATCAACATTTACTGTGTAATCTGCTCCGAATTCTCGGCCTAATTCGAGGCGATTCTTATCAATAGAAGTCCCTGCAAGAATAATTTGGCCAGCTCCAACATGATCAGCAACCATTACTGTTGCTAGTCCTTGGGAGCCCGGACCTATAACCACTACTGTTTCACCAGGTTGAACGTTTCCTTTGATGGATGCCCATCTTACACCATTACCAATCACAGAAGAGAGACATGCTTCCTCCGATGGAACTTTGAGTGATACTTTATGCACTCGAGAGTGAGGTGCTACGTACATGTATTGACCATAAGCACCCCAAAGATGAGGAGGATCTTTACACGAGATATTTACTCCATAACATCGATTACTAGTGCATAAAGGATAATGACCAGTCAAGCAGTATTTGCATTTGCCACATGGAATGTAAGGCTCTACTACTACTCTTTCTCCAACTTTCACTTTATAATAATCAGACGCCTCTTGTCCAACTTCATGGACTTGTCCAACGAGTTCATGACCCATAATAATAGGAAAAGGAGTCGCTAGTGGACCGCCAAATTTTACACCGATATATCTCTCTGCATCGGATCCACAAATGCTAACTGCCTCAATTTTCAGAAGCATCTCTTGTGAACCAATAGAAGGCAAATCAAAATATTGAGGCTTAACTTTTCTTGGAGTCTCAAGCACAATTGATAGTTCTTTTGACATAATTACTCCCTACTTTGTTTGGAGATCTTGGAATCTTGAGGACCTAAGAATTTAAAGCAATTGTGCTTCATAGGATTAGATAAGGCGCTGGAATCGGATTTTTTAAAATTTAATAACTTTCTTAGCTTGAAATGAGCTGTTTGGCTTGGTTCACTCCATCCCAAGCATCTCGACCGAATGCGTCAGCCCCTAATTCTTTTGCAATCTTAAGATTTAGACAACTTCCACCAATAATTATCTTAAGATCTTTTCTCAGAGATGAGTCTGAAAGCGCTCTAATTGTTTCCTTCACTTTTCCTAAAGTGACACTCAGCAGTGCAGAAAGCGCAACTATATCTGGTTTGATTTCTTCGGTCTTTTTAACAAAAGTCTCTGGCGGTACATCCACACCCAGGTCATGTACCTCAAATTCAGCCGATCTAAGCATTGTCGCAACTATGTTTTTACCAATATCATGAAGATCGCCTTCCACTGTTCCGATTAATATCTTCCCTCGGGACTCACTCATTTGCCCTTTGAAATAGGGTTCTATAAGCACCATTCCTTCTCTCATTGTCACTCCTGCCATTATTAGTTCCGAAAGGAAATATTCACCTCTTTCATATCTTTCTCCTACGATCTCCATTCCTTTGCCTAATCCCTCTCGGATAATTTCTTGAACTGAAATTTTGTTATGCAGAGCATCTTCCAATAACTTTTTGAGTTTTTCAGAATCCAATTCTGCAAGACTATTAGCAATCTTTGCTAAAGTTTCTTGTTTATCCAATTTTTTCGCCCTATTCGAAGAATCTCAATGATTACCTTTCGTAAATGGTAAGACTTTGCTAATATGTTCTATGTTTCAATAATTTTATTATATCGAATTATTTTTTTTAAAAATGGGCGCTGAAGTTATTGCATGTCTTATTCTGAAACGTGCTCTATTAAAATCGTTTGACAGTAATTTATGGCTTAAACTTTATCTTAAACAAATAAGTCATTCCATGATTTCAATTTCGAGTTTCTGAATCATTT